>JANWZO010000051.1 GCA_025054615.1 Kiritimatiellia bacterium | reverse complement strand
TCCTTGCGAAATTCATCATCGCCGAAACACCACCCCCTCCGGATCGCCGCGTAGTCGGCAGGCTCCTCTTCCCTCCGTCTTGCCTCCATCGCTCGCGCCAACGCCCGTCGTCCCGCCGGACTGTCCTTGGGAATGCCGTATTCTCCCATCAGCCGGTTCACGCGCAGCCAAACCCGCCGTTTGTTGGGCGCCTTCAAGTACTCCGGCCAACTGCTCCACCGATAGCGGCTCAGTCGCTCACCCGCCGCCAACAACCCGGCCCGCGCCGGGTTCAGATGGACGTAGTCGCAAACGGTGCGGAAATACCCCTGGCCCGTGCCATCCACCACCAGCGCCTTATACCGTCCCGCGAACAGGTGGCCGGTTAGCCGGTGCCGACGATTGAAGCGCATGGTGTACGTGCCAAGAAGCCACTTCATTCCCGGCACCAGATTCCCGCCGGGTGTTTCCACCACCAAGTGGAAGTGATTCGCCATCAGGCAGAACGCGTGCACCTCCCAAC
>JANWZO010000050.1 GCA_025054615.1 Kiritimatiellia bacterium | reverse complement strand
GCCTGAGGGAACTACGAGCCGAACTGGCCCGAACTCGGAGCCGTCGAGATGATGCCGAGCTCCTGCTCGCGGAATGGAATGCGGCCTGCGCCATCGCTGACTGCGCCTTGGCGCGGGGACTGGGCGAAACGGCGGACTGGGCCAGCGCAATCTCCGCGTACCGCGAGCAATGGCTGGCGCGGAACCGGCCCGGCGGCCTGGACGACAGCATGAGCCTTCTCAAAAAACGTGCACAAGGCTAGCTGCAACTGCCCCGCTTGCGCAGGGACGGATTCGCTACCTGCCATCCTTCAGCCCCGTTTGCTCGCGGGGCAATTGACAGCGCAAACAACGGCTGGGTACGGTTTCGCGGATATGGCTCAGAACCTCACCCGCATATTGGTCACAGGGGGCGCAGGTTATATCGGTTCCGTTCTCGTGCCGATGCTGTTGCAACGCGGCTTCGCCGTTACGGTTGTTGACAACTTCATGTACAACCAGGCGTCGCTGTTGGACTGCTGCGCA
>JANWZO010000049.1 GCA_025054615.1 Kiritimatiellia bacterium | reverse complement strand
TACGAGGGCCAGGGCCCCGAGCACAGCTCCGCCCGCCTCGAGCGCTTCCTGCAGCTCTGCGCCCTCGAGAACGTCCAGGTGTGCGTGCCGACCACGCCGGCGCAGATGTTCCACCTGCTGCGCCGGCAGATGCTGCGGCGGGTGCGCAAGCCGCTGGTGGTGATGACGCCGAAGAGCATCCTGCGCCACCGCCTCTCGGTCTCCTCGCTCGCCGAGCTCGCGGAGGGCGGCTTCCGGACGATGATCGCCGAGCCCGGCGGGCCGCGCGCGGAGGCGGCGGAGCGGGTGATCCTCTGCGCCGGGAAGGTCTACTACGACCTGGTCGAGGAGCGCGAGCGCCGCGGCCTCGCCGAGCGCGTGGCGATCCTCAGGATCGAGCAGCTCTACCCCTTCCCCCGGCAGGCCCTGGCCGGCGAGCTCGCGCGCCTCGGCCGGACGCGCGACGTGGTCTGGTGCCAGGAGGAGCCGATGAACCAGGGCGCATGGTTCCAGATCCGCCACCACCTGATGGCCTGCCTCGCCGAGGGCCA
>JANWZO010000048.1 GCA_025054615.1 Kiritimatiellia bacterium | reverse complement strand
GAACGTCGGCGAGCTCGACCGCATGGCGCTGCCGCCCTGCCATGTGCTCTTCCAGTTCTACGTCCACGGCGACGGCCGGCTCTCCTGCCAGCTGTACCAGCGCTCGGCGGACGCCTTCCTCGGCGTCCCCTTCAACATCGCTTCCTACGCGCTGCTCACTTGCATGCTGGCGAAGACCACGGGACTCCGGCCTGGGGAGCTGATCCATACCCTCGGCGACGCGCACCTCTATCTCAACCATCTCGACCAGGCGCGGTTGCTGCTCACCCGCGAGCCCTTCCCGCCGCCGACCCTGAAGCTCAGCGAACGGCCCCGGTCCGTGCTCGAGTTCCGCTACGAGGACATCCGGATCGAGAACTACCGGCACCACCCGCCGATCCCGGCGCCGGTGGCGGTGTAGGCGATGGACCGGAGGCCGGAGCCCGCGCGCGGAAGGCGGAAGGAGGGCGGCGCACCCGGATCGCGCCGGGGCCCAGCCGGGCAGGCGCGGGCCGGGACCGGCCGGGCGTTCTCCGGATACGAGGCAAGCGCGGCGGCCCGCGCGACGGCGAGGGGCGTCGCCACGAGGCGTCCTTTCCGGTGACG
>JANWZO010000047.1 GCA_025054615.1 Kiritimatiellia bacterium | reverse complement strand
TTGTCAACAATGCTATTAACAATCTAAACGAAGTCACTGCTCAGGCACAGAAACTGGTTCAGGACACCCTGGGCAAAATCCGTCCCGAAGAAAAACAACCAGAAAAGCAGCAATAAGCTGCGGCGCGGCTGGCAACCCCGCTAGCCGCGCTGTTCTATTGGAATATAGGGGCGCTGCGTAGGGCCATTATAAATTTGCCGTGGCCTGCCGATCTTGGCCCCAGGATTTTCGATCATTTCCTTCCACTGCGCAATCCAACCCGGCATGCGGCCCAAGGCAAACATCACAGTAAACATATCAGTCGGGATACCAATCGCGCGGTATATGATCCCACTATAAAAATCCACGTTGGGATAGAGTTTGCGCTCGACGAAATACTCGTCTTTGAGTGCGACCTCTTCCAGTTGCACCGCAATCTCCAACAGCGGATCCTTGATGCCAAGGCGATTGAGCACGTCCATGCACGCCTTTTTGATGATTTTGGCACGTGGGTCGAAATTCTTATACACCCGGTGGCCAAAGCCCATCAGCCGGAAGTTGGAGTTCTTGTCTTTGGCCATATCCACAAATTTGCGGATGTTACCACCTT
>JANWZO010000046.1 GCA_025054615.1 Kiritimatiellia bacterium | reverse complement strand
TCTGGCCGATTCGATCGCGGCGCATCTGATGCCCGCCCACGTGCTTCCGACACCCGTCCTATGGGAGGACGCCGACTTCATCGACTCGATGCATCTCCACGAGCGTGCGGCTCAGGAATTCTCAGCCGCCGTCGGCCAAGCAATTCAGCGATTGTCCTCTGGTGGCCCGCTCACCAGTCCGTAGTTCCACTCAGACCCGCTTGATCCCACCGATCAGGTATTGATGAAGACGGCGCGGGTGGAACCGCGCCCTCCATCAACCTCTATCTGGAGGGTCGGGTTCCACCCCGACCTATTCGGCCCGCGTGGAACCAGGCCCTCCACGAATATCCGCGAAATAACGGCGCCGGTGGAACGGCGCCCTCCAACGCGTTCGCATGTGGAGGGGCGAGTTCCACCTCGCCCGCGTTACAGAGGATTGAGTTCCACGCCAACCGTATCAGGACGGGGGTGGAGGCGTTTCATTACCTTTTCGATGGAGGGACGCCTTCCACGGCGTCCGCATATGGAGGGACGGGTTCCACCCCGTCCCACATCGTTGGACCGAGTGGAAGCGAGTCCTCCAGGAAAGGCGCCGGTGGAACGGCGCCCTCCAACAACCCCTATCTGGAGGGTCGGGTTC
>JANWZO010000045.1 GCA_025054615.1 Kiritimatiellia bacterium | reverse complement strand
CGGGCCGTAGAACGCGCCACCGCCCTCGTCCACTTCGTACGGCAGGCCCTCCTTCTCCACCGCCCGCCGCAGCGCCTCGGTGGCCTTCTCCCATTCCGCTACATCACCGACGTACTTTTCGGGCCGCGTCGCCAAATAGGCCTTGAAGTCCGTCAGCCCCATCTTGCGCAGGATGAAGAGCGAGAACTCCAGCGCGCGCAGAATCTCATCCTCTACCTGATCCGGGCGGCAGAAGATGTGGGCATCGTCGCGCGTCAGGCCGTGCAGCACGCCGCTGCGTTCGTAGCGATACACCGTGCCGTACTCGGCGTAGCGCTTGGGCAAATCACGATACGAGCGGATGTGGCTCTTGTAAATCTGGATGTGGAACGGGCAGTTCATCGGCTTGGCATAGTAGGCCTCGCCCTCGATGTCCATCGGCGCGTACATGTTCTCTTTGTAGAAGCTGAGGTGCCCGGACGTCTCCCACAGATGCGCGCGGCCGATGTGCGGCGAGAAGACCCACTCATAGCCGTTCTCCAGATGGGCCTGCCGGCTGAAGTCCTCGACCAGCACGCGGATGCGCGCGCCCTTCGGGTGCCACAAAATCAGGCCCGGCCCCACTTCATCGGAGATGCTGAACAGGTCAAGCTCCTTGCCCA
>JANWZO010000044.1 GCA_025054615.1 Kiritimatiellia bacterium | reverse complement strand
CGCGTACCACGAATTCGGATGAATTTGATTCCAGCCCCCGCCGCCGATCGTCGCGTACCACGAATTCGTCTGAATTTGATTCCCGACCCCGCCGCCGATCGTCGCGTAGCGCGAATTACTTTGAATCTGATTCCACCCGCCGCCGCCAATCGTCGAATTGGACGAATCTCGCCGAATTTCGTTAAGATAACCGCCGCCAATTACCGCGAACCCTGAATTGGTCTGAATTTGATTCCACCCGCCGCCGCCGATCGTCGCGTAGTCCGAATTCGTCTGAATTTGATTCCACCCGCCGCCGCCGATCGTCGCGTAGTCCGTATCCGGCTGAATTTGATTCTCCCTGCCGCCGCCGATCGTCGCGTACCATGCATTCGACTGAATTTGATTCCGCCAGCCGCCGCCGATCGTCGCGTACCGCGAGTAGCTCTGAATTTCATTCCTCGCACCGCCGCCGATCGTCGAATAGATCGATTCCGTCTGAATTTGATGCTGCCAGCCGCCGCCAATCACCGCATGTAATACACTGCCCGCGATCGTGTTCTCTCCCGCCTCCGCGTTCAGCACGATGTTGTTCGTATGCACCACCCGCAACCCGTGCACCGCCCGCGCATACGGCACCGCCAACAGCCGCTCCCGCGGGCTGAGGGTCGAACCGTTGACTT
>JANWZO010000043.1 GCA_025054615.1 Kiritimatiellia bacterium | reverse complement strand
ATATCTATGTGTACGGTAGCGCGATGATGGTCCAATCCTTACTCGCCGCCGACCTTGTTGATGAGTTGTTGTTGACGACCGTGCCAATTATCCTCGGCGGGGGCAAGACGCTCTTTCCTACAAACGGGAAGGCGATCCCATTCGAGTTGGTCTCGACTGCCAAAGCGAGCACTGGCGCGCTAGTCTGCCGATATGTGCGTGCACGTTAGCGTTTGTTACGCCTTCAATGCTGGCTAACATTGGGTTGCAGCCGACGTTGCTCCGCAACGCGGCTGAACCCGACCGTTAGGCGGCTGTATAGTTTCGTCTTGCGCATCAGGGAAAGTCTCAGCAAAGCCCATGCCTTTTGCTATGTCCAACGCGCCAGGCATCAAAGCAGCACGGTAAGAATACTCATGCCCGATTTTTTGCCCACGTTTGAAAGGCGTCAAAATGCGGTTTTTTTTAAGAGTGACCATCTTGCCCGCCCATTTTCCGCGCTTATAACCTTTTTTGAGATGTTCATCGTCTTGTGCCATTTTTACTCTTTAGAGCCCTTCTGAATGTCTTTTATGAGTGTATTCTCCAGCCCCGCCAAACCGAGACTACCGCGCTGTCACTCATTGTCAAGGGCGCTCCCGCTGCCCTTGACAACGAGCCTCGGACAGCGCGGTAAGAGCGTCTCGGG
>JANWZO010000042.1 GCA_025054615.1 Kiritimatiellia bacterium | reverse complement strand
AAGCAAGGGCGGGGGGGTGTTTGGGCGACGGGTTCTGCTGCTAGAAGGTGTGGAATAAAACGGCGTGTCATCCCTTGGTCATCCCCTCGTTGAGGTATAACCCTCAGGTGAGGGGAGAAGGCTTCTCGACGCGCTGCCTCGCTGAGCGGAGCGAAGAATCTTAGGAGATGCTTCACTCCGTTCAGTATGACAGGACGGGAGACGCTTCGCCTGCAGCTTAGCAGGACAGGTGGACAGCTCGGCGGGAGTCTCGCCCTCCAGCGCCAGGTGTGTACACGACCGCGCTGGAGGGCGAACCTCCGCGTGAAACTGCCTCCCCGTCCTTAGACGATAGCCTCTACTCTACCGTCACGCTCTTTGCCAGGTTGCGCGGCTGGTCGATCTCGCAGCCCCGCTCGCGTGCGATGTAGTACGCTAGCAACTGCATCGGCACGATGCTCACCACCGGCGCGAAGGCGGGATGCACAGGCGGTAAGGTAATCACCTCGTCCGCAACGTGACGCAGAACCTCCTCATGCCCCTCAGGCGCAACGGCCAGCACGAACCCCTCGCGCGCCTTCACCTCCTTCATGTTGCTCACCATCTTCTCGAAGGTGTGGGGCTGGGTGGCGAAGCAGACCACCGTGACTCCTGGCTCCACCAGCGCCAAAGGTCCATGCTTCATCTCGCCTGC
>JANWZO010000041.1 GCA_025054615.1 Kiritimatiellia bacterium | reverse complement strand
CCGTACCGGAAGGTGCGGCTGGATCACCTCCTTTCTATGGAACGACCTCTCGCAAGAGATGGTCCAATCCGCTCCGACTTTTGGCTTGCTTCAACAATTGAATCTGCACAGTTGAGCGCGACAGCCTCAACGAAGAGATGGGTGGAAAAAGCCTTATCTGACCGAATGCGATTCGGGTTTGCAAGCCTACTCTCTGGGACTGTAGCTCAGGTGGTTAGAGCGCACGCCTGATAAGCGTGAGGTCAGTGGTTCAACTCCACTCAGTCCCACAAGCCCGAAACCGCCAATCCATCGGGCAGTGGGGGCTTTAGCTCAGTTGGTAGAGCGTCTGCTTTGCAAGCAGAAGGTCAGCGGTTCGAGGCCGCTAAGCTCCACGCGATTCGTCTTCAATCGCTTCGGCGACGGAAGACTTGTTCATTGACAATTTGTAGAAGGCTTGAAGCAACTTCAAGCTTAGTCCATAATCTTTCCTATTGACCAAATGCGTCCAACCTTGTGTTGAGCGTTTGTCATCAACGAAGGATTTTCGGATTAAGAGCTAAGGGCAAACGGTGGATGCCTCGGCACAGAAAGGCGATGAAGGACGTGGCTTAGCTGCGATAAGCGACGGGGAGCCGCAAGCAGGCGAATATCCGTCGATTTCCGAATGGGGTAACCCGCCGAATGTGGCGCACTGCGCGAACCTGGGGAAGTGAAACATATAAGTACCCAGAGGAAAAGAACCCAAAAGCGATTCCCTGAGTAGTGGCGAGCGA
>JANWZO010000040.1 GCA_025054615.1 Kiritimatiellia bacterium | reverse complement strand
GAAAGGCTCGTAATCCTCGTTGAAGTAAATCGCTCTCGCCTCGGATTCTTTGACGACCTCTTTCAACGCCTCGATGAAAAAGCCGCGTCGCAGAATGAGTTTGCCGCCGATGCGTTCATACTGCGCGGCTAAATCGCGGAGCGATTCGGTCATAAACTTCACGCATGCGGGCGAAAAGTCGTCGCGCCGTTTCAAGATGTCGTCGGCGAAAATGAAAAGCGGCACGATGTCGCGCGTTTCTTTGAGCGCTTCGGAGAGAGCGACGTTGTCGAAGATTCTCAAATCTCTGCGGTGCCAAACGATGATGCGGTTCAAGGTTGACGCGCGTTTGATTGCGAGCCGCGCCGATGCGCCACGTCACAAACGGCGACGACGGCGAAAAAGGTTAATCTGTTTCGTTGCGTAAATTTCAAACGACAATCGAGAAATCAAAATGTTGCTCGTCATCGACAACTACGATTCGTTCACCTACAATTTGGTTCAGTATTTCGGCGAGCTGGGCGCGGCGATGGAAGTCTATCGCAACGACGACATTTCGCTCGATCAAATCGAGGCGAAACAGCCCGAAAAAATCGTGATTTCGCCAGGTCCCTGCACGCCAAACGAAGCGGGCGTTTCGCTCGCCGTCATCGAGCGTTTTCAGGGACGCATTCCGATTCTTGGCGTGTGTTTGGGGCATCAAGCCATCGGGCAAGCGTTGGGCGGCAAGGTGATTCGCGCTCCCAAGCCAATGCATGGGAAAGTCTCGAAGATTCATCACGACGGCAAAGGCATTTTCAAGGGCGTTGAAAATCCGTTTGACGCGACGCGCTACCATTCGCTCGTCGTTGAGAGAGCCTCTCTGCC
>JANWZO010000039.1 GCA_025054615.1 Kiritimatiellia bacterium | reverse complement strand
ACCCGCCCCTGCACGAGTTTTTGCCAAAAGACGAGCGCGCTCAACGCTTGCTTGCCGAAAAACTTCGCAAGCCTTTCGAAGAAGTGCGCGAGCGCGTCGAAGCCTTGATCGAAGCCAATCCGATGCTCGGTTTTCGCGGCTGTCGCTTGGGCATTCTGTATCCCGAAATCACCGAAATGCAGGCGCGCGCCATTATGGAAGCCGCCTGCAACGCCACGAAAGACGGCTGGAAAGTCTTTCCCGAAATCATGATTCCGCTCGTCGCCGACGTCAAGGAACTTCAACACCAAGCCGACCTCGTGCGCGCCGTCGCCGAAAAAGTCTTCTCGGAAAAAGGCATTCGCGTCGACTATCTCGTCGGAACGATGATTGAAGTTCCGCGAGCCGCGCTCCTTTCGAGCGAGATCGCCAAAGTCGCCGATTTCTACAGTTTCGGCACCAACGACTTGACGCAGATGACGCTCGGACTTTCGCGCGACGACTCAAACCGATTCTTGCCAACCTATCTTGAAAAGGACATTTACGCGCGCGATCCTTTCGAAGCGATTGACCAAGCGGGCGTGGGCAAGTTGATGAAAATGGCGAGCGAAGACGGACGGAAAGCCAAGCCCAAACTCAAACTCGGCATCTGCGGCGTACACGGCGGCGAGACAACGAGCGTCGAGTTTTGTCATCGACTCGGCTTCGATTACGTCTCGTGCAGTCCGTATCGCGTCCCGATTGCGCGATTAGCGGCGGCGCAAGCGACGTTGAAGGCATAGAGATTTTCTCGGACGTTGAAAAGTCCTCTCTGCCGAGCGGGCTTTCGTTTTTGGCGTTTACAGTCTATCCCCGAAGCGCGTCGGCGTTACGTAATCCGAATCGAAGCGCACGCCAAAGTGGTAGCCGTAGGCTTTCACGTGCGGAATTTCTTGCGCGAGTTCCTCGACATCTTCCAAATCGGTGTGAACAGGGTCTTT
>JANWZO010000038.1 GCA_025054615.1 Kiritimatiellia bacterium | reverse complement strand
TCCGGAACACCAAACTCACCGGCCCGCTGTACAGGTTCGTCCCCTGCACCAGCCGCCCCTGATAGTGAATCATCCCCGGCGCATCCGCCCGCGCGAAGCCTGCGCCCAGCCCGCTCAACAACATGACGAACAACCACCTTCGTTTCATCTCGGCTCTCCTCCGTTATACAGTGAAAAAACGTTCTGATATTTCGCCTTGCTCGTCAATGCGAAATCGCCCGCTTCAGCGTCTCCAGCTCCCGGCGCAGCGCCTGGATCTCGTCCCGGAGTCGGGCATTTTCCTCTTCCATTCGCTCATTGTGTTGCGCGTGCGCTGGGACGAATGCGAAGGGCACCTCGTCGGCCCCGTGCGCTGTACCTCCCGCGGTTATTCCTCCGTCCCGTCATTTCGGATCGCCAACCCCATCGCGATCGTAAATCTAAAACCCTCCAGCTGCACTCCGCTGCATTTTCACGCGTCAGCCGTTTCCGCAATCCAGTTTTTGGGAAGGGCGCGCTACCGCGTGACCGATGATAGAGAATAAATTTTTCGGGCGAGGTGGAACTCGCCCCTCCATAAATCGCGGGCAGGGTAGAACCTGCCCCTCCATCAAAGGGCGAGCACGCGGGCGAGCGCCCTTCCTCAATTTCATTCGATAAACGGCGCTCTCTTCTTCGACCCTTCAGCCATCAGAAAGATCCGCTCGCCGGCCCCTGTATCCGTCTCTCGAGTTCCTCGATCCGGCGGCGCAGGTCCTCATTCTCCCTGACGATTCGTTCGTTATCCCGCACAATTCGTTCGTTCTCCCGCGCCAGCGCCTGCACCGCGGCGAAGAGGACGCCGTCGGCGTCCACCGCGGCGATGCTTCGCTCATCGACTCCGACCTCAAACTCTCGCGTAAAATCTTGCGCGACAGGACCAATGTGCTCGACTCCCGGGTTCTCCTTGTACCGCCAACGATACACCGGCATTCGCTTGACCCCTTCCAAAATCTTCTCAACCTCTACAGGCTCCAGCCCTTCCTTCGCCTCGCGATCACTGCTATGAA
>JANWZO010000037.1 GCA_025054615.1 Kiritimatiellia bacterium | reverse complement strand
GCGCGCTCCGGCATGCAGATCCATTCGCGATCGAACCATTCCACGCGCATCATCGCCGGCTTTCCGCCTCCAATTTCTCCGCCATCCGCCGAACGCGGTCCTCCCACCTCTCCGAACTAACCTGCGCGCGCTGCCGCTCGGCCCACAGCGGAAACGCAAACGGCGAAAATCGCTCCGTCTCAATAATCCGCAGCCGAGACCGCCCCGCGTCCTGCAGCGCCGCTCGCAATCGGTCCGCCTGCAGTTGGTCGCGCGCAACCTCCCGCCGCGCCTGCGTCAGCAACAGATTCCCCGGATCGTACCGCTGAAAAACCTCGTAAAACAACGTCCCCGACGCCTGCAGTTGTCGCGCCGTCTTGCGTCGACCCGGATAGCCGGCAAAGACCAACCCGGCAACGCGCGCAATATCCCGAAACTGATAGCGCTCCAGCGCGCCCCCGGCGACGCACGCCGCAAGATCCTCCTCAAAGCCCTCGAGCGTGAGCAACGCCCGCCACGAAGCCTCGTCCATCGCCAGCGGCGCAGAGCAAAGCAGTTCCAGCCCGTAATCGTTGGCCGAAATTCGCGCCGTGAGCGCCTGGCGGCGCGCCGCGCGAAATGCGAGAAATGCGCCCAGTCCTTCATGCGCAAGGCGGCCGGCAAAAGGGAACACAAACACGTGAAACCCTTCGCGCGAACGGGTGTGCTCGATCAGCCATTCGCCACGCCGCGGGATCGCCGACCGCTCCTGCTGAACGGCGAATAGTGGAGCAACAGCGCGCATTTCCGCATCAGCGAATACCCCTTGCGCGGCTTCGTCAATGCGGCGCCGCACGCGGGCGGCCAGATGCGTGGACAGCGGCAGCCGACCGCCCATCCACACCGGCACGGCGCTTGCGCCCGAGCGGGCCGCGCGCACCCAGATCGTCATGTCGCGGACGCGCACGAATTGCAGCGCGCGGCCGGCAAAGTAGAACACGTCGCCCGGCTTCAGTGGCCCAACGAACCGTTCCTCCACGGCGCCCAATCGGCCGCCCCGCAAAAAACGCACTTCCAACATGCCGTCGGACGGAATAGTGCCGATGTTCAACCGATGCAACCGCGCGACCGTCGGCGATTCGACGGTGAGCCCCTTCGGGGTTTCAACCACGCGGTGATAGTCGGGATAGGCGTTGAGCACTGGCCCGGTCCCGCGCACGTGATCGAGCACCCACTTCCATTCCTCGTCCGATAAATCGGCGTAGGCATGTGTGGTCATGACCTCGCGCCGAAGCGTTTCGGACGGGATCGTTTCGCCGAGGGCCGCGGTCACGACGTGTTGCACGAGCACATCGAGGGGCTTGCTCAATGGCGGCCTCGGTTCCACCTCACGCGCGAGGGCAGCTTCGCGCGCAGCGGAAAACTCCACCAGCTCGAATGCATGCGCCGGCACGCAGAGCACGCGGCTGGGTCTTCCCGGCGCGTGTCCGCTTCGGCCCGCGCGCTGCAACAGCCGGGCGATACCCTTCGGACTGCCCACCTGAATCACCTGCTCGACAGGACTGAAATCGACGCCAAGATCCAGGCTGGAGGTGCACACCACGCAGCGCACCTGTTCACGGCGCAGCCGCTCCTCGACCGCTTCGCGGTAAGCCCGATCGATCGAGCCGTGATGGATCGCGAGCAACGATTCGTCCCAACCCGTCGCCTCGCTTAGCGCGCGGTGCCACAATTCGCACTGCGCCCGCGTGTTCGTGAACAGCAGCGTTGTGCGCGCCTCGCGAAGGCGGTCCGCGACTTCGTTGACCAGTGTCAATCCCATGTGGCCGGACCACGGGAAGCGCTCAATTTCTGCGGGGATCAATGTTTCGATTTCGACGCGTTTGGGAATTTCGCCCCGAACCAATCGGCGCGGCCGCCCCACATGCGCGCCACACAAGACATGCAGCGCCTCCTCGAGATTGCCGAGTGTGGCGGACAAGCCCCACGTGCGCATCGAAGGATTCCACGTGCGTAATCGCGCCAGCAACAATTCGGTCATGACGCCGCGCTTGGACCCCATCAGTTCATGCCATTCATCAACCACTACGGTTTCCACACCGCTGAGGCGCTCGCGGCCGTCCGGAAATGAAATCATCACGGCAAGGCTCTCGGGCGTGGTGATCATCACGGCCGGCATCCGTTCTCGCAGTTTACGCCGCTGCGTCGCTGTCGTGTCGCCGGTGCGCGAACCCACGCGCCAGCCGGGTGCGAAATCGCGCATCGCAGCAGAGATGTTTTCTTCGGTATCGCGCGCCAGCGCGCGCAGCGGAGTGATCCACAATAGTCGCAATCCATCCGGTTCCGCTTCCGATGAACCGGCAACAGGGCCCATCAGCGCCGCGAGGGTTTTGCCGGTTCCGGTCGGCGCGTGGATCAAACCGTCGCAACCTTCCGCCCAAGCCGACCAGGCTTCGCGCTGATAGTCAAACGGTGTCCAGCCGCGCGCGCGGAACCACTGTTCGATTCGCTCCATCATACGCAGCGCGTCGCGTGCAGTAGTGCAGTCAGCACATCGAGTTGATCGGCATCCTCTGGGCGTTTGTCGCGTCGCCAGCGCGCAATCCGCGGAAACCGAAGCGCCACCCCGGACTTGTGCCGGGCGGATGCCTGAATGCCTTCAAAGGCGATCTCGAACACCAGCTCCGGTTTGACCACGCGTACCGGCCCATGTTTTTCGAGCGTATTGCGGCGAATCCAGCGGTCCACTTCGTTAAGCTCCGCGTCGGTGAGCCCAGAATAAGCTTTCGCGACGGGAACCAGTGCGCCATTCGACCACACGCCGAGGGTATAGTCCGTGTGCAAGCCCGCGCGGCGCCCGTGGCCGGCCTGCGCGTAGAGCAGGACGGCGTCAACCGTGTAGGGCTCGATCTTCCACTTCCACCAAGCGCCGCGCTCGCGGCCCACGCCATAGGGCGCGTCCAGCCGCTTGAGCATCACGCCCTCGACGCCGCGCGCGCGCGACTCGGCGCGGCGCGCCGCTAGATCGCTCCAGGACTCGAATGGAATTCGCGGCGATACACGGATCGGGCTCAACGCGCGCGTGATGATTTCCTCCAGCGCTGCGCGCCGTTCAAGAAGCGGACGCGCGCGGAGGTCACAGCCGCCGCGCTCGAGCACGTCGTATGCGACGAACGCGACAGGCGCTTGCTGAAGGGTCGCCGATGTAATCCGAATACGCCCGATCCGTTGTTGCATGACTCCGAACGGTAGCGGCTTGTCATCGCGCCAGGCCAACAGTTCGCCGTCCAACACCGTCCCGTCGGGCAGCGCGCGCGCGGCCGATTCGATCTCGGGATATCGATCCGTGACGAGTTCCTCTCCGCGCGTCCAGATGGCGACGCGCCCTTCGCGCCGGATCACCTGTGCGCGGATCCCGTCCCATTTCCATTCCGCCTGCCAGTTTGAGGGAGCGCCCAACGTGGAGATGTCCTCTTCCAGCGGATAGGCGAGGTAAAACGGATACGGACGCAGCGCCGACTCGAGCGCCTGATTCTGCGACAGGATTTCCTGATAGAACGCCGCGCTCGGCGTCCAATCGCCCATCAAGCGGTGTGCGATCTCCGCGGCGTCGATTCCCGAAACCGCGGCGAGCGCGCGCTCGACCAAGGCGCGAGAGACACCCACCCGAAATCCGCCGGTTAGCAACTTGTGATAGAGAAATCGCTCATCGCCATCCAATTCGCGCCAGGTCTGTTCGACCAACGCGCGGCGCTGCTCCGGGCCGGCCTCGCGCAAGGGTCGCACGCGCTGTTCAATAAGGTCTGCAAGACCCCACTCGCGCGGCGCGCTCGCGGGTGGCAGCAGCAACGAGAGCGTCTCTGCAAGATCGCCGGCTGCTGCGTACGATTCTTCGACCAACCACGGCGGCAGTCCGGTCGCCGCGCTGACCCATTCGCGCAATTCCGAGGGACTGATCACACGAGGAAATCGCCGACCGATCAGAAAAAACAGGCCCCACGCGGCGTCGTCCGGAGCAGCGGATCGAAAAAACGTCTCGAGCGCGGCAAGCTTGTCGCTGGTCTTGGTGCTGCGGTCGAGGCGCTGGTAGAGCTGGGTAAAATGCTTCATGGCGGTTCGGACGCATCGGGCATCTCGGATTTCATTTCATGATCTTCGCCTGCAAACTCGGTGCGCAGCACATCGGCATTTCGGCCCTGCTCGCGAAGATATCGGGCCAGAGCATCCCCGTAGCCGTGGGTGAGGCCGATCCATTCCGCGCCCGATTCCTCAATCGTTTGCAGTAACGCGGGCCAGTCGGCATGGTCCGAGATCACAAAGCCGCGGTCCGCGCCACGCCGGCGGCGCGCGCCGCGCACACGCATCCACCCGGAGGCAAACCCGATCGAGTATGGCGCCCATTTGCGGAGCCACGGCGTATTTTGCGCCGAAGGCGGCGCGATCAGCAGCGCGCGGCCGCGCAGCGCTTTGGCGTCCTCCGCCTGCGCCTTGCGCGCCGGCGCAAGCGCGACGCCCGCCGCGCGGTATAGCTCGACGAATCGCTCCACCGCGCCGTGGTAAAGGATCGGCCCGATCTCCGGATTGAGCATCGCGAGCAGCCGCTGCGCTTTGCCGACCGCATAGGTGAGCAACACTGAGGTGCGGCTAGCCTCCTGATTTTCCCGCCACCATGCGTGAAGATCGTCCATGACGCTCGCAACCGGCGGCCATTGGTAAATCGGCAGCGCAAATGTGCTTTCCATAATCAGCTCATCGCAGCGGAGCGGCTCATATAGATCCGCCGTGGGATCCGCATCGCGCTTGAAATCGCCCGTCACTACTGACACCCGGCCACGAACCTCCACGCGAATCTGCGACGCCCCGCGCATGTGGCCGGCGGGGTGAAAAGAGACCCACGCGTCGCCAATGCGGCGACGCTCGCCATAGGGTATCGATTCAACGGTGGCGCCGACTCGCTCCCGAACGAGGGGCGCACCCGGAGCCGCCGTCAAATAGGCCGCATGACCCGGCCGCGCGTGATCGCTGTGCGCGTGGGTAATCAGGGCGCGCGCAACCGGCCGCCAGGGGTCGATGAAAAAGTCACCCGCGGCACAGTAAAGACCGGAGGACGTCGATTCAATTAATCGCTCCATCAAGATGATATCGAGTAGCAGCGCAGCGCCTTACCCGCAACCGCACGCTCGGTATACGCGACACACGTTATGCAGCAACGCAGTAACGTATGAATCCCGGCTCCTCCTGGACTTTCTCTAAATACAACATCCTGTCCCTGAATGCCATGAACCGCGGCCTCTGAAAACCATTTAGGCTTATCGGTGCTCATTTCCGAATCGCGAATCTTTTCTGGCCAAAACCAGAAATTCCACCGCCGGAGTATCCGATTAACTCCAATCGATTCCTCCTATCGAAGGGTTGACGATTGCGCGTTTTTTTGAACGATATATCGCTACCTGACCTACACACAATGCTGGCCAGACGGATCCAGGCTATCATCCTTCTGATGATATTTCTGCTTTCGCAGAACATTCATCTGCCCGTGATACAGGTTGTGGGCTGGGCCGGCATGCTTGTCTCCTATAGCCGCGCGTATTCGTTCCGCGACGCGCTGACGATGACATTCGACGGGCAACATCCGTGTCCGCTCTGCAAGTTTGTCGAATCTCAGAATGTTGCAGATAAAAAAGAGATTACCGCTTGCGAATTTGCGATCGATAGAACTTATCTGCGTCCGGGGTCGCTATGCGTACCTGAACCGCCTTGGAAAACCTGTGATTGGACGTTCATCGCATTCACATATCCTCCCGGAAACCACCCGCCCGAGCGTCCCCCTCCGCGCCATTTGGTTTAGCGCCGAAAATTAGAATCACTGAACGCTTCTGACCGGGCAATACCGGATCAGGGTCTAGTTGGTTATTTGAACTTATCTTTTCATCTTTTGAAATATCATGAGGTTTTTGTCATGAATAAATATCTTCTTATATTTGTTTGCACCTTTATGGGGTTTGTCGCGGGCACATACTCCTGCGACATCCATGGGACGCCAACGCTGCCGGTGGGGAGTGTTAAGGATTCGACGGCTGCCGGCATGCACATTCATCAAAGTCTGTACGACGAAGACAATGGCGACTTTAGAAGCCTGTCTGTACAGGCGATCGTGGCGGGCCGCTTCAGCTCTGTCTGGGGGTGGCAACTCGCGGTTCCTTATGTTGATCGCGAATTAGGGGAGGATTCAGAGTCCGGACTAGGCGATGCGACGGCCCTGCTTTTCTACCGTCTATGGGAAAAGCATGACGACGCGCCAGCCCTGCTTGACCTGTATGCCGGCGTCAAATTGCCGACAGGCGACAGCGATCGGCTTGCCGAAGAATCGATGGGTCACCATCACGCCGCCAACGGCGGATCTTCAGACATGCACAGCGGGATATCCGGACGGCTTGTTGGTCACGCCGGACATGAACATCACGGGCAATCCCATTCGGATAAGCATGGATCTGCCGAAACATCAGCCGGAGCGTCTGATGTCGGCCACACCCACCATTCCGGAGGCCATCATGTGGCGCCGGGTTCGGGATCGTGGGATGGCGTCCTCGGCCTGCGCGGCTTGTGGAGACAAGGCAGTTGGGGCTTTTTCGCCGACGGTCAATACAATCTTCGTACGGAAGGCGACCATGACTTCAAATTCGGCGACGAAATTATAGCCCGCATCGCAGGAGGCTACTATTTCACGGACGCCATCTGGGCGGGGCTGGAACTGAGTGGCGAGTGGCGCGCCGAAAATGAAATAAGGGGAGAAAAGGTATCCGGCTCTGACAAATCCTCCTCCTACGTTGCCCCCTCCACCCAGATCACACTTGGAGAGCATTTTTCGCTCAATGCCGCGTTGGATCTTCCGCTTTCCGATCGCGATAAGGGACTGGCCGGGTCTGCCGATCAGCGGATACGGCTGAGCGCTGTCTATCTATTCTGATCTGAGACGCAACCAACGAAACAGTACGGCCGCCCGCCGGCGCTCGCTACTGGCGGGCGGCCTTATTTTTTGGAGCGGCTTAGTCCGCTCGAGTCTGATAGTGCGAGCAGAATTCCCAACATTACGAGGCTCGTGACGAGTGAACTGCCGCCATGGCTGATGAACGGCAGGGTCAGGCCGGTCAGCGGCAGCGCTTTCGTGACTCCGCCGATGTTGAACAGAGTTTGCAGCGCGAGGATCGTCGTCAGGCCGGTGGCGAGCGCCTGCGGGAACGGGTCTTTCAGGCTATCGGCGATGCGGTAGCCGCGATGGAAGAGCAGCAGATACGAGGAGAGAACCAGCCCGCATCCGACAAACCCGAGTTCCTCAGCCAGCGCGGCATACACGAAGTCGGACGACGCGATTGGCACCGTTGTCGGATGCCCCGCGCCCAGGCCGGCTCCCCACCACCCGCCGCTGGCCATTGCGGAAAGCCCCTGCAGAATTTGCCATCCGCGCCCCGTGGGATCCTCAAAGGGGTCGAGCCACACATCCAGCCGCCCCGCACCGTGCGGCACAAAATGCCAGATCACAAAAGCAGCGCCTGCAAGCGCCGCAAGCCCTGCCAACGCATAGCTCGCGCGGCCGGTAACCAGCACGATCATGCACATCAGCGTGCTGTTCAACAGCGCGATCATGCCGAAATCCCGGATCGCAACGAGCAGTGCCATCGGCGCTAGCCAGAAGACGGCCATCGACAACA
>JANWZO010000036.1 GCA_025054615.1 Kiritimatiellia bacterium | reverse complement strand
GACGGATTATCAGGAAACCGGTCCGCCTCCTCTAAAGGCACTGCCGGAAGGCCCCAGCGGGCTAAATCGGAGGGTGAAAACACGCGCTGCTGGTACCAGTGCGCTCGAGGGACGGTTTTGCAGCGCCGGCGCAGGCCATAGAGGCGTGTAAATTGATCAATGGCGGGCGTCGTAACGCCCAACCGTTGCGCGATCCGCGCGGAAAAATAAAGCAAATCCTTCCATCGCGTCTGACGAGGATAATGCTCGTGCATCGCGATGATCGGTTTGTACCAGAAATTGTAGCCTCCCACGATTTCGTCGCCTCCATCGCCAGTGAGCACGACCTTCACGTATCGGGCGGCCTTTCGACAGATCAACCACGTGGGGACCGCAGAGCTGTCGAAAAAAGGTTCGTCGTAGACCTCCGCCATGCGTTGCACCAGTGATGGAATATCCTGGTTGGCATCGTGTTCCTCGATGTGACACGTCCCGCAATGCCGTGCCACCTCTCGGGCATAGCGCAGTTCAGAGAATGGTTCCTCGAAGCCGTAAGAAATCGTGCGCAAAGCCGGATTGTATCGGGAAGCCAATCGCACAACGCTGCTGGAGTCGAGGCCGCCGCTCAGAAACGCTGCCACTTCAACATCTGCCACCAATTGTTTTTGAACCGCGCGGTCCAGTCTCGCCTTGAATTCCGCGATCGCCTCGCGCTCGTCAACGCGTTCCGATGGTGGAGGCGGCGTCCAGTACCTGGCGATTCGGATCGAACCATTTTTCCATTCCAGGGTGTGAGCCGGCGGCAGCGAATCGATATCTCGGTAGATCGAACGGCCCCGAGGCGAATAGCCAAACATGAGATAGTGTGATAATGACTCAAGATCGATAGAGGATCGGACCAACCCGGACGCGAGAATGCCCTTGACCTCAGACGACATCACCAGCCCGCCGTCCGGCAAGCGGGCGTAATATAAAGGCTTTTCTCCCATCCGGTCTCGCGCAGCAAACAGACGCTGTTCGCGCTCATCCCAAATCGCGAACGCGAACATGCCCGGAAGATGGGCCATCATGCCGCTTCCGTATTTGTCGTACAGCGCCAGTAAAACTTCCGTATCACACGTAGTCCGAAACGGATAATTGAGGCGCGGAATAATTTCTCGAAACCCGTAAATTTCCCCATTAAAGACGACACAACGCTGGCCCGAGGCATCGTACATGGGCTGTTGGCCGCCCTCCGGATCGATGATGCTCAGTCGCCGGTGCCCCAATACACAGTTCGAGAAGACGGCGATGCCCGCTCCATCAGGTCCCCGATGCGCCAAACGTTCATTCATGCGAAGCAGCGCTTCGCTAAAACGCGCAGCTTCTTTCGCGAGGATAAGATTGATGCCGCACATCAGACAGCGCTGTTCCACTTTGATGATTTAGGACGGATGTCACCCATTCCGCTATTGCCCCACTGGCATCCGTTGCTTTTTGACTGAACAATCCTCAGCATGAAGGCATGTCGAACGAATTAGCAAGCCGCCCTCTTCGCATCCTGACCAACCAGGCGTATTGGCAAAGCCCCGTCTGGCGCGAAAAGGTGGATTCCATTCATCCCGAGCACGGACGGGGGCTGGTTCGCGAACCACCCGCGTGGAAGCAAGCGTGGCTCATGTTCCGAAGGCGTTCCCACTATGATGTGGTACTCACCCTCGGCGTCCGCGAATCGATGCTGTACGGGCTTTTCTGCCTTTTGATCGGCGCTGAGTCCCTCCAGATCATGACAGAGGTGTTTCTTGACGACGAACGGGCCGGTCCTGTCTGGCATTTGAAAAACCGGCTTTACCGCCGAATCGCGCGACGGGCGCTCGGCGTGATCGCAAATAGCCGCGCCGAAATTGATTCTATCTCCGAGCGCTATGACATTCCGCGAGATCGCATTCGGTTCGTTCCAATCAATAGCACGCTGGCCGATCATCCGATATCGCACACCGACGATGGCTTCATCCTTGCGGCCGGCCGCTCACACCGCGATTATCCCACATTGATCGCCGCTGTACGCAGCCTGAAGTGCCGAATTGTGATCATCTGCGGGCGGCACGATGACATTCCCGCGGGGGAGATCCCGAACGCCACCATTCTTCGCGATGTCAATTATGACATCTATCTCGACCACCTTCGACGATGCACTCTCGTCGCCATCCCCCTTCGCGAAACGAGGCGGGCAACCGGCCAGGTTGTCGCACTTGAGGCGATGTCGCTCGGCAAACCCGTTGTCGCGACGCGCGTCGCGGGTACGGTCGACTACATTCAAGATGGCATTACGGGACTTTTGGTCCCGCCCGGCGACGTATCGGCATGGCACGCCGCGCTGGATCGCCTTTTGAAAGATCACGCGCTGCGTGAACGCCTTGCGCAGGAGGCCCGCGCACAGATTGAAGCCCGTCATTCGTTTGACACGCATGCCCGTCTCAAACTACAAGCTATCCGCGAGTTGTTCGAAAAATCCCGGCCATAAAATGACCGCGACGCGACCGGAACATTTCACCCTCGGCATCGTAATCCCCTGTTACAACGAAGAGGAGGTTCTTCCCAAACTACTAGCCGCTCTCGAGAAATTTATTGGGGAGGCGCCATATGCCATTCGGGTTTTATTTGTCGATGACGGCAGCCGCGATCGCACGGAGGAACTCTTATGCGCGGCTTGTTCACGACAGCCGGCGTACGCATATCTACGGTTTTCCAGAAACTTCGGCCACCAAACGGCCGTCACGGCCGGTCTGGCCCACATTCCCGGCGAGGTCATCGGCGTCATCGATGCCGATCTGCAGGATCCACTCGAAGCGCTTGCGGGCATGGTCGAAAAATGGCGCGCTGGCTACGATGTTGTCTATGGGGTCCGAAAGAATCGAAAAGAGGGCCTCTTGCTCCGCTTTGCCTATGCGGCGTTTTACCGCCTGCTCAAAAAGATGGCCAATATTGAAATTCCGCTGGACTCGGGGGATTTTTGCGTGATGGACCGCCGTGTCGTGGATGTGATCAACGCCATGCCGGAGCATAATCGCTTCATCCGCGGCTTGCGAGGATGGGCGGGTTTCAGGCAAATCGGATTCCCCTACGATCGGGCCGCTCGCGCGGCGGGTAAAACCAAATACACCATCAGCCGACTTCTGAAACTTGCCTTCGATGGCATGATCTCCTTCTCATCGGTCCCGCTAAGACTTGCCAGCCTGCTGGGCGTGCTGGCTGCTCTGCTCGGGATGGTGTACCTCGGCTATGCTGTCGTCGTAAAAATTCTGGATCCCGCCGCCCCCATCGGCTGGGCTTCAACCATCGCAGTGATCATTTTCTTCGGCGGAATTCAACTGATTGTGCTCGGCATCATCGGCGAGTATCTGGGCCGAATTTTCGACGAAACGAAGCGAAGGCCCTTGTACTTGATCGACCGCACCGGCGGCTGGCTCGGAGGGACAGCTCCTCGATGAGTCTACGCAATGACGCCGTGAGCTGGCTCCGCATGATGGGCCTGCTTCGTATCGTCGCATCCATTCATCAGCAATGGCTGAACTTCGTCAAATGGATATGCCGCCTCCGTGGAAAATCGCCGATCGATGCCATTTATCACGACCGCTATTTCGCCGCCGAGGAGGCTTGGACCGAGCCTTCCGCCAAAGACGTTGTCGACATCATCCTTGCTCGGTTCCCGGTAAAATCCATCGTCGATGTCGGATGTGGATCCGCTGTCTACCTCCGCCACTTCCAAAATGCCGGTCTCGAGGTCAAGGGCTATGAAGGCAGCGCGGTTGCGATTCGGCGGGCGCAAATCGACCGGTCCAAAATTCAGCAATTCGACCTGACGAAGCCGCTCCGTCCCGATCGCCGTTACGAGATGGCCATTTGTTTTGAAGTGGCCGAGCACCTGCCCGAATCGGCTGCCGACACCCTGGTTGAAAACCTGATCGCGCTGTCGGACCTCATTCTGTTCTCGGCCGCCCAACCGGGACAGGGCGGCGTTGATCATATCAATGAGCAACCCTGCTCCTACTGGCAGGCGAAATTTGAAGCCCGCGGCTTCGCACTCGATGACGCAGCTACGACTTACCTCCGCAGGGCGTTCGGCAGGCAAGGTTCTGTCTGGTGGCTTGAAAGAAACATTCTCGTTTTGAAAAAGGCGCCCTCGCCTTTCTTCGACCACGCCGGTCTATCGTTCGAATCGCGCGTACCCCCATCGCAATAGCGGCGATGTCGATAAACATGTTCCGTCGATAATCTCGATCATCAGCGGCGGCGACCCCCAGGAAGCAAGGGGGACGGCCACTCGAACCACGCGAGAGAGTCCATCGGCTTCGCGCTCCCAGACCACACGATCGCCCTGAAGAAGACGAATACGCGCGCCGGCCAGAGACGCGCGATCTAGCGGCCACAAAAACAGAGTGACGCGCGTGGCACCGGCCGGTGGTCTGAAGCTGCTACCGGTTGCGTGCAGACCATCTTGGCATGAAATCGTCTCTGTAAAGACGGTCGGCTCGGCTGACTCCATGCGACCGCCGCCCTGCCGCAGCACGCGTACATTTACGTAGAGTTGATCCTCCGCAAGCGCCCGTATGATTCGCGGCATGACCAACGCTGCCAGCCCTTGTATAAGCAAAACCAAAGACCACCACGCGCCGAACAGTCGGATTGTCGAGCGGACTGACAAGGAGGGTTTCCCGCACGACCATGCCGCAGCCGCTAGGATAGCGAGTATTCCCTGGACGTGGAACGAGTAGCGCGGAGATGTTTCACCAACCGCAACATAAATGGCACAGAAAAGAAGAGGGACTGCCGCGACGAGCAAATGCTCGGGTATGGCCGTCGGAGATCTCGCCCGTTTCCACAGTCCCACCGCTACAAGCGCCAAAAACGCGGGTGCAAAGGCCACGCGCATGCCCCGAAACACTTGACGCAGCGCGCCGTAGCCCGCCTGTTCCAATTGCTGTTCAATGGCGGTTGCGTAACCGACCAGGAAAAACTTGGCAGCCTTCAACAAGGGAAGAGCGATCAACGTTTTGGCCGGCTCATACGCGATTTGCGACAAAATCAGGCTTTTCATCGCCGCCTGTTTCTCCGGCCACGGGGTCTCTCGGTCGATTTGTTCGTATACCCCGTAGTATTCGCCCCACGTCGCGACATTCCACCCGCGTGCAGTGAAACTGATCGGGTGTGAGCTCATCCGATAGGGCCGATACTGATTCAGCCAACCGCTGAACCAAAGAGAAAACGGCGCATATAGCAGCATGGCCGCCCCCAACATCACGCCCAGGCGCGCAAACCTCAGATCTCGCACTCCCCACCCTAGTCCACCAAAGAATACCGCAACGACCGAGACCACCAGCATGAATTTGTCGATTCCACTTTGCAGATGCAGCGCCGATAAAATGGTTCCCAAAAGCCATCCGTCGCACAGCCATACTACTGGCGCCGCATTTCCATCCGCCGCCCGCGCGAGCAGATAGACACCGGCTAAGACCAGAAACGCGCCCAAATATTGATGCGTGTAGTCCAAAATCAGCCAGGAGTGAATGGGGATCAAACTGACAACTGCATAGGCAACGCGCGCCGCTTGCCGCCCATACAGACGCCGCGCCAGCCCAAAAACCATCCCGTTGTGAACCAGCGATAGAACCAAATTGAGTGCCCGCGCCGTTGCGACCTCCTGGCCCGGCCAGAATTTCGCAAGCGGGTACAAAAAAGGCAGGGAGCGGCCCACCCACAGATAATCATCGTAATAACGGGCAGCCAACTGAAGCATCGTTTCCTCGCCGAAGCCTTCCCGAGCAAGAAGTCGGATGGCGTCCAGCATATATTCGCAATCTCCCGTCTGTTCATAGTCGGGGGTGGCCAACCAGATAAGAAGACGAAAAAAACTCGCAACTGCGGCCCACCCAATAAGAAAAGCGCGATCCGATGCCGCTGGCGGCAATCGGATAGCCTGTCTGATCCCCAGCAACAAGAGACCGAGAATCGCCGCAGCAGCAATGGCGCCGAGGATCCCGGACTGCATCAGGCGCCGCACAGAGACGATGGAGGCGGTAACCAGCGACAGCAAAACCGCCGCACAAAGGAGCGCGATGATCCCTCGAAAAAGTAAGGATATCCTCGCGTCTTCTCTCTCAACCTGCACGACGGAGCACACCGGTATAAAGTGCACAATGCCGTTCAATCATCTGATCGAACGAAAATTCGCATTCCAATTTCTTACGTCCAGCACGGCCCATTTCCGCAGCCACGTCGGGCGCTGCCATCAAGCGGCGCAGCGCCTCAGCCAGTGCGGATTCATTGCCCGCATCAACCATAAAGCCCGTGCGGCCATCCTCCACAAGATCCGGAATACCCCCCACACGCGTGGCAACAACCGGCCGATTCCAGGCCATTGCCTCAAGCAGGCTCATCGGCAAATTCTCAATGGTTGAACATAGAACGAGCGCATGGGCCCGCGGCACCAACTCGGAGAGGGGCTGATATCCCGTGCATATGACTTGTTCCGCCAAACCCAGTTGCTGGATCCGCCGCTCAACCTGCGGCCGAAGCGGGCCCTCTCCGGCCAATAGGACCTGCAGGCGGTGCCCTTCCCCTGCCAGGCGGGCAACCGCGCGCAACAGCAGGTCATGATTTTTCTCCTCGCTGAAGCGGCCTACATGCAATACCGTGAACGGTTCCGGTGGCGGCCAGGCGCATGCGGATGCACTGGGCAAATCTTCGGTCGGATACCCCGTCGGTATCCGCCAGAGGCGCCCTCGATCGATTCCGACTTTCAAAAGCTTTTCTTCGTAATAGCGCGAAAGACAAATCACGGCGTCAAACCGCCGAAGCGCAAACTTCTCCAAGGACTCGTAAAACCGCTCCTTCAAATCTCGACGGAAAAGCCAGCCGTGCACCGTCGCAACGAGCGGGCGCACGCCGCACAGAAGGGCATGAAGTACAGCCTTGTATCCGGTTGTATGCAGGATGGTTCCTTTCGACTGCTCAAAAAGTTCGCGGCATCGGCGCACCGCAGCGGCGGATATTCGCCCACTCACGGGAATCGTGTGATAATCGATCCTCAAGTCGTTCAGCGCCCTGGCGAGCGCCAAAGGGGGCGGCCCCAAACGAGATTCGTGCAGAAGCACAAATGAGACCCGCATGCCGCGCCCCCGAAGCCCACGCGCCAGCAGAAGCGTAGCCCGCTCCGCGCCATAAAGGGCAGAGACGTCCTGCAGGAGGAAGACGATATGCATGCTTAGATGGGTGACCGAGATACGCGCTGATCACGAAACCGCAGGAGGGGAGTAGACGCTTGACAAAAAGCCATTTATAAACGCCGCAATGGTTGTCAGCTTTATCCTCGTCGCTCTGAACGAAGCCAGAACCCTTCCCGCGTCAAAAACTCATTTGGACCGCTTGTCCGTTCCATCGGGCTTTTCAATCGAAACCCTCCTCATCGACGGCGGGAGCGCTGATGGTACTGCCGAACTCGCCGCCCGCCTCGGCTTCTCACGTATATTTGTCCTGCCCGGGGCATCGATCCCGCTTTGCCGCAACGAAGGTTTGCGGGAGGCGCGCGGCGAGTGGATTGCCTTTCTGGATGCCGATTGCCTGATCCAGCCGGACTGGCTGACGCGCGCAGCGCCGTTGATGCTGAAACATCGACCGCTGGTACTCGGTTGGCCCGCGGAGCCACCCACCCCCCGAACATGGGTCCAGGAGGCCTGGTACCTCCATTGGACGAATAAAAACCCGGCTTTTGAAGATGAATCCGGAGAGCCGGTCGTCAAGCGCGAAGGGTTCCGCCTGATCACCACCCGCAACATGATCCTTCACCGCGAGGTGGCCGAAAAACTCGGCGGATTTGACGAAACCCTCGCCACCGGTGAGGATACGGATTTTGTATTCCGCGCTCATATGTCCGGCATTCCCTGCTGGGGCCTGCCAGCCATGAGGGCCGTTCACTTGGGTGAACCGGCGACGCTGCGGGCATTCTTTCGACAGCAGGTATGGCATGCAAATCGCCGGGCGTATCAAACTATTTTCCGGAAAAGCGGCATGAAAATCGGCGGGAACGCTCCGCTGTTCACCCTCATCTTCGTGGCGCTTTTCGCTCTCATGGCTGGCGGGGCGATTGCCACGTGGTGGCACCCGCGCGCCGCATGGCTGATTGCGACGTTGCCGCTGTTCCTCCTGAGTCTTGCAGCGCGCACATGCGCACGTGCCAAACGCTGGACCATGATTCCGGCCCTCGCCATTCTGTACGGCGCCTACGGCGTGGCACGTTCTCTCGATCTCTTCGGCCTTTCCCCCCGCAAAGTCAGTTGGAAAACGAGACGTTGATCGAATCCTGCTCATGACGTCATCTGCCGGCTCCGCGCAAAACATCCGCGTATAGCGAGCAAAAATGGCCGGCTATGATGGCCGGCTGGAACTCCCGTTCAACGCGCGCACGGTTATGCACGCCCATGTCGGCGCGCAGCAAAGGATCTTCAAGAAGCCGGACCAGCGCCTCCGCAATCGCTGAATCGTCGCCGGGAGCCACAAGGAAGCCGCCTCGAGGCGGATCCACCAATTCGCGATTTCCGCCCACATCGGTGGCCACAATCGGCAAACGCGCAGCCATGTATTCCATGATCGTGTTGGAAAGGCCTTCATTCCGGGATGGCGTGAGGGCGCCGATGGCAACGGTTCGTAAAAGTGCAGGAATTTCCGTGACTTCACCGAGGAAAAAGACGCGCCCGGTCAGATCCAGTTTTTGGCACAATCGCTCAAGCCGAGCCCGTTCAGCGCCATCCCCAGCGAGAAGAAACTGAGCAGTTGGGCGTCGAGCCGACACGCGGGCCGCCGCGCGCAAGAAAGTCTCGTGATCCTTTTCTCGATCAAGTCGGGCCACCTTGATGATGGTTTCAGTCGGCTCCCACGCGATCTTGCCAGGAAACCCCCGCCGAGCTTCTTCATCGAATTCTCGGGTATCGAGAATGTTGGGGATCAAGCGGAAGCGCTGACGCGGCGCGCCGCATTTCGCGAAATGTTCCACGATGGCCTTCGCGTTTGCGACCACCGCAACGGCGTGTC
>JANWZO010000035.1 GCA_025054615.1 Kiritimatiellia bacterium | reverse complement strand
ATATGTGGCCGATCATGGGAGGGAGATTGAAGGATACGTTACGTGTAAGCTTCTGGGCGCGGGAGTGGGACAAATCGGGTTGTTTGCCGTCTCAGCGCCTGCTCGGGGGAGGGGGATTGGTCGGCACTTGCTGAATGCGGCCATCCAATGGTTTGCCGAACGTGACTGCAGAGCGGTGGATGTCGTGACGCAGGGCTCGAATGTGGCTGCCCAACGAATCTATCAGCGACATGGATTCGTTACACGCGATGTAAGCGTCTGGCTTCACAAGTGGTTCGCCAAAACATAATGGGTTACCGGATTCCGTTCAATCGGCCCGAATGCGCGGGGCTGGAATCCGCGTACCTGCAGGAAGCCCTCCAGTCCCCACAATGGTCCGGCGATGGCCCCTTCACAAAGAAATGCCATGCGCTTCTCGAGCGGGTGACGGGCGTAAAGAAGGCTCTTCTGACGACCTCTTGCACGCATGCGCTTGAGATGGCGGCCTTATTGCTGGATTTGCGGCCGGGTGAAGAGGTGATTGTACCGTCCTTTACGTTTGTTTCCACAGCGAATGCGTTTTACGTTCATGGGGCCCGTCCCGTTTTCGTTGATGTGCGTCCCGATACCCTCAATCTAGATGAACGTCGGGTCGAGAGCGCCATCACATCGCGGACTCGAGCGATCGTTGCAGTCCACTACGCCGGAGTTGCCTGCGAGATGGACGCGCTTATGGATATCGCCGCGCGGCACGGTATCCTCTTGATTGAAGACAATGCCCATGGGTTGTTTGGCTCATACAAGGGACAGCCCCTGGGTTCCTTCGGACAGCTAGCCACGCTCAGTTTTCATGAGACCAAAAACATCACCTGCGGAGAGGGCGGCGCACTCTTGATCAATGACCTCAGTTTCGCGCCGCGAGCGGAGATCCTCCGCGAAAAGGGCACCAACCGGAGCCGTTTCTTTCGCGGGGAGGTGGACAAATACACGTGGGTGGACAAGGGGTCGAGCTTTTTGCCCTCCGATTTGTTGGCCGCCGTCCTATGTGCCCAGTTGGAGCGGGCGGAGTTGATCCAGGCGAAACGCCGCGAAATCTGGCAGCGGTATTGGAATAACCTCCAATCGTGGGCGCCGGCTTGGGGCATCCGGCTACCCGTGATTCCGCCGGAATGCGGATGTGCGTGGCACATGTTTTACGTGCTGATGCCGGATGAAGCGACCCGATCGCGCGTCATTGCCCGCCTGAAGCAGCGCGGTATTTTGGCCGTTTTTCACTACCTCCCGTTGCACCTTTCCGATGTCGGACGCGCACTTGGCGGGAGGGCCGGGGATTGCCCTGTGACCGAGGATGTGAGCGAGAGACTGCTGCGATTGCCGATGTTTGCCGGGCTGTCCCTTTCAGAAGTCGATGAAATTTGTGCGGCGTTCAAGGAAGCCGTGAATGCGTGATGCACGAATTTACGGAGTTTACTTCCGCCCTCATGATTTTATGCATCGCTCCGGACTTGAGCCGCTGGTCGAAGCGGTGGGGGCGGTCCCTATTGTCCATGGTTGCTACTGGAAAAAATGGGGCCGTTGGCACTGGCGTCTCGAATCTGCGCTGAGAAAATGGGGGCAGCGATATTACGGGTCCGAGTGGAACTACCTGCTGCCTTTCTGGGATGAACACCGCATCGCCCGACAAATCCGCGAGCCGGGGTCGGTGGTGCACTTCCTGTTTGCCGAATTTGCCGGTCCGCGCCGATCCGATTGTTTTCATCGACGTGGCGTGCGTGTCGCGGGCACATTTCATGCGAGCCCGAGAAGGCAGGAACAGGTTTGCGGTGGGATCCGTCTGGAAGCCTATGATGCGATTTCCGTGGTCTCCAATGGCCAGCGGGCATGGTTTGTAGGAAAAGGATACCCGCCGTCCAGAATCTTTCTAACCTTACACGGGGTAGATGCCGCATACTTCAAGCCGGATCCGGCGCGTCCGCCGACGCCGGACGATCAACCGCTGATGGGCTTGCTCGTGGGTTCTACGGAACGGGACCATGAGTTGGCCGCGGCGGTAATGAACGCCCTCCCAGACGGCGTGATGACCTTGTACGTGGCCACCAAGCCCTATCCCCACCCCGCATATCGGGGGATCAGGAATGTGATCTTATATCCCCATTTGAGCGACGAAGATCTGTTGAGGGCCTATCAGAAAGCTGACCTTCTCGTCATGCCCCTCCTCGATGCGACGGCGAACAATGCCGTTCTGGAGGCCATGGCGTGCGGTACGCCTGTTGTGACAAACCGCACATGCGGGGCGGCTGACTATATCGAACCCAACGGCGGCTGGATCGTGGAGGATGCGTGTGTGGATGCTTGGGTTGAAATCTTATGTGCCATCTCCCGAGCTCGGGAACAACTCCCGGCCAAACGCGCGCAAGCCAGGGCATGGGCGGAACGGTTTCATTGGCCAAATCTCGTCCCCCAGTACAAGGCGCTCTATGCCGCCGCGCTTGCTCCGTGAACTCCCCGCTCGTTAGCGTCATCATCCCGGCCTATAACGGGGCCCGGACGATCCGCGAAACCATCGAGAGTGTTCTGGGGCAAACCTATTCGCCGTTTGAAACGATCGTCGTGGACGATGGGTCCACCGACGCTACGCCCGAAATCGTGGCTGCCTTCGGACCTCAGGTGCGATTGATTCGACGGGATAGAAACTCTGGTATCTGCGATCGGGCTCGTTGCGACGGCATCCAGCAGGCCAAGGGGAAATATTGTGCATTCATCGATCAAGATGACCTTTGGTTCCCGGACAAACTGGCAAAACAGGTTGCTTTCATGGAGTCCCATCCTCAGATCCCCATGAGCCACCATTATGTTCGGGTGATTGATGAGGACGGCCGCCCTCTCGAAATCCGTCATGAAGGCAAAATTCCTCCAACGGGCAACTGCGCGAGAAGCCTGCTCGAGCATTGTTTTATTACCATCAGCTCCATCATGGTCAGACCGGAGGTCTGGCTGGATGCCCAGCGCGCGCATGGAATGCGGTTTCCGAACTCGGATCTGGAAACATTTTTCTACATTTTGCGGAGCTTCCCGGCGGGCATCGGATTTATTCCAGAAGTGCTTGGCTTTTATCGGCGTTGGACACAGAGCATGAGCCGCCAAAACTGGAGATGGACGCCGGAGGATGTCGATGAACTCGAACGCGTGTACACAACGCGCGTATGGGAGGGACTGCTGGACGAGCGCGAAGTGCGCCGTGCGCTTGCCCGCGCGTACGCGGTCAACGCCGAATACCACCGGCATCAAGGGCGTCCGGGACGCGCACTCTACTTCGCGCGTCGGGGGCTCCGATATGCGCCGCTAAATTACGAACTCCATCGCTCCGTTCTGCTTTCCTGTGCCCGCGGCCTCGCTGGACAAGGATTTTCTACGCATTGAAATTGAAGCTTTCGACCAAGCGGCTTAGATCATATGTAGATGACGAAAGTTCGAGAAACATCCGAGCAATGGGACGACGTGCCGCGCAAGGTGGTGGGGCGGCGTGTATCGCCGGGCGGAGGATGGGAGCATGCAACCAAGTTGCAGCAGTTGGCGAATCAGATGAACCGAGGCCGAACGAGTTGGCCCCGCGGGGTTTTCCGCTTTCGCTCGTTTGAAGAGGCGGATTTCTGGTGGATTCAGAATATCCGGTTCCGGAAATAACGCGAATCCGGACGATTGAGGATTTGATTCGCGTCTGCGCTCGACTCAACGAACTAGGCGCGCGCTAGATTGTGATTGGGGGGCGGCGATTATCGCGCAGGGGTTGCTCCGAACCACAAACGACTTGGATCTGTTGCTTGATAAATCGCCCGAAAATGTGGCCCTCGTTCGCGAGGCCTTGAAGGTTTTGCCGGATCAAACGGCAGCCGAAATGGATCCGAGCGATTTAGACCACTATGTCGTGGTTCGAGTCAACGATGAGATCACGGTAGATCTCGTGGGCGCGGCCTGCGGCCTTACCTTTGGCGAGGTCTCTCACCTCATCGATTGGCAGGATTTGCCGGGCGTGCGCATTCCGTTCGCCTCGCCTGCTCTCCTGTGGCTAACCAAACAAACGCATCGAGAGAAGGATACGCTGGACCGCGCACCTCAAGAAATGGTTTGCCGACCGCGGGCTCGAACCGCCGACCAGCGTCGGCGGATGATGTTCGGAATCTGTTTCGCGATGCGGACGGCGCGGGTCAGTTGCATCCGGTGGGCCCATGTCAGGGTATCCGGCAGATTGGCCGCTCGGATATCTTCGAGCAACTGCGTACGGTCGAGCCACTCCTGCTGCACAAAGAAGGTGTAATGCAGCGCTATTTGCCGGCAATCGAGGACGTTCACGTGGTGATGTTCTGCAATCCAGGCGCACCAGCCGGTTTCATCCGTGGGGGGAATGCCGCCCATCCGCTGCCAGTGCCGATAGTCATATGCGATGCAACCGATGCTGAAGTGCCTGGAAAAATAAAGAAACGGTTGAGAGCCGACACGCCCGCGGTGTCGGGAGTTGGCTTCTCGGAGATTCAAGAATGCCCGTGTCGCCCATTCCCCCACAAGGGGGCTGCGCCACGTCAACCCTTGCGCCTCGGGCGAAGGGTCGCAACCAAAACGGCGGCGGTGCTCCTCCAGTAATTCGGTATAAAACTGCGTCAACAAAATAAAAAGTCCGTAGCCGTTGTTAGGAATCAGCGGCGTAATCAGCGCCAGATCGTCTCGATCCCTATGAGCGAGATAGGCGTCCCACATCATACGCGCCCACCCCGAAGGCACGAAAATGTCTTCGTCGGTTTTGGCATAAAAACAACCGGGATATTTCTGAATGCAGCGATTCTGCATCGCTGCGATGCCTTGGGGCCGCGTCCCGTCGCCGAGGATCTTGTCGCACTGCAGGCGGGGATGGCGCTCGATCCATTCGTCAATAAAGCGCATGTGCCGGCGTGTGACGCCGTTGAGGAGAAAGACCACGCGGTCAAAGACCTCGAAACTACCGCCGCGTTCGTGGAGCAACAGGTTCATGCCGACGCAATCGCGCCGGTCTTTCGTCAGGATCATCAGGATTTTTTCCATCCAGGGAATGAACCGAAGGGAACTTCAACGCTTGCCGGCGTTGACGAGATTCGGCTGGAAAAGGGTCACTTCCGGCTCCCCGCGCAGCAACCGGTTTGCGGCCTCGACGCCTTGCATGATCGAGTGGTCCATATTTGCGACTTCGTATTTCCATCCGCCGAACCGGCCGCGACTGTAGATACCGTGCTGCTCGAGCGCGGGGATTACATCGGCGAGGATCTCGTCCCGATCGAGGGTGGGAATGGGGTAGCCGTAAGTCGCTTTCATCAAAAAGATATGAGCCTTCTCGCGCGGGATGTCGACCAGCCCGATGGCGCGCAATCCGTCCAGCGTAGGCTCGACCCAATCTATCGTTTTCGACGTGTCGTCCGCCGGCCGGGCGATTTCGCACAGGAACGAGCAGTAGCGGGCGGGATCCGGCGTATGGGCGGGCGAAAATATCGAAAATGGCGTCACGCGGTAGAATGGGCAGCTGTCTTCCGGCGTGTATACCCACGTTTTGTCGCGGAGCAGCTCTGGGATCGGGAACGGCGCCGCGACCCCGACGACGTGGACGGTGTTATGTCGGAGACCAGACGCCCTGCGGTGGAGGTCGGGATCTCCTATCAGACGGGTCAGTTCGACAAAAGGTATGGTCGAAATGAGGGCGTCATATCGCTCGCGGGTACCATCCGAGAACGCAGCGACATGGTCATGCGGGTGCAGCCGAACCAGTCGCGTCGAGAGCCGGATCGAGCCCCGCGGGAGGCGAGCGGCCATCGCGTTCCAGATCGCGCCCGTGCCCCCTTTTTTGGGGAAACGGAACGTTGCGTTTGGGCCCCACGATACGTCGTCGCGCCCTTCCCGGATGTTTCGCTCGACCCGTTCGAAATCCGTCTTGGGCACGCGGTCGCCGATCCAATGGGCATTCATCTCGAAAGGATCGACAGTCCAAAGCTTGCGGTTGTAGGGAAACAGGAAGTGGTTTGCGATGCCCGTCCCGGCGGTCTGGAGAATCCACTCCCCAAAATTTTTCGCGGCCGGAAAATTTTTGTTGAGCGTCGCGCGGAGCCCATCGAGGCACTCGTCTCTCGCACGTTGGGGCAGGTGGCGAATATTGTACTGGAACGGGTAGGGGACCCATGCGCCGTACAAACGCACCCACGATTTTCGGATGTGATGGTAGAAACCGTCGGGCAGGAGGTCGTCCATCAACCGATCGACATAGTGGTAATGCGAGTGAGCCACATGGACGGCCAAATCCCAGGTGAACCCTTTTTCATCATGGTACGACGCGGCCAGGCCACCGACGAACGACTCCGCTTCATACACACAGAAATCGGTATGACCCAGTTCGTGAAGCCGCCACGCCGCGCCCAGACCGGTAGGGCCCGCGCCAATAATGATAATTCTCATCTTGAATGCCTTGACGGCGCGGCACGCTATCACCCTTTCTATTCGCCCGCAATCGGTAATGCGATCCATGCTTGGGTCCTAACGGAGTCGCGCGGCGCGGAGAAGGAGTCTGTTGATGGCCTTGTTTGATTGTTATCGGCGCAAGAAAGTTCTCGTCACGGGCGATACCGGCTTCAAAGGAGCTTGGTTGTCGCTTTGGCTTATGGAGCTGGGCGCCGACGTGTACGGGTTCGCCCTGCCTCCGGAGACGCGGGAGTGGCTTTATAGCCGGGCTGCTCTCGACTCGTTCATCCGGCACCGCGACGGCGACATTCGCGATGCTGAACGGGTCCGACAATGCATCGATGAAAGCAAGCCGGACATTGTGTTTCACCTCGCCGCCCAATCGCTTGTTCGGCCCTCCTACGTCGATCCCGTTGGGACCGCCGCTACCAATTTCATGGGGACTGTGCACATTCTGGATGCCCTCCGCCGCGCGGGCCGTCCCTGCGCGGCCGTCATCGTCACCAGCGATAAATGTTATGAAAACCGCGAATGGCCCTACGCCTACCGCGAAAACGATCCGATGGGCGGTCACGACGTCTACAGCATGTCGAAAGGGGCCGCTGAACTGGCGGTCTCTTCTTTCCGGCGCTCCTTTTTTCCGCCTGAGGGGCCGATCGCCGTGGCCAGCGCGCGAGCCGGCAATGTGATTGGACCCGGCGATTGGGCAGTGGACCGCATTGTGCCGGACGCCATGCGCGCGCTGCTGAACGGTGAAATCCTGCTGGTGCGGAATCCCAATGCGGTCCGACCCTGGCAGCATGTGTTGGAGCCACTTGCCGGTTATCTGCAGCTTGGCGCGCTGTTACTGCAGCGCGGTCCGGTCCTAGCGTGGGTGCGCGACGCATGGAATTTCGGACCTGCGCTCGATGCCGCCCGCACGGTGGCGGAACTCGCCGATGAAATCATTCGTGTCCTCGGACACGGAAGCTGGAAGGCGGAAAAGTCTGGGAGAGAGCCGCATGAGGCAAATTTTCTGCGACTGAGCGTTGAAAAGGCGTCCTCGCTGCTCGGATGGCGGCCGGTATGGTCGTTCCGCGAGGCGGTGCGGCGAACGGTGGAGGGTTATCAATTTTTGCGAAGCGCCGGCGCCGCCGATGTTCGGTCCTACATGGCAGGCGAAATCCGCCAGTACACGCTGGACGCGGCCGCTGCCGGATGCCGGTGGGCGCAAGCTGGATGACCGCGATTTTCGCATCGCCTGTAATTTCCATACCATGGAAGCCGAGCACGAATTTTTTACAGGGCATGGAAAAATCCCGCCCCGGGCGGGTTCGGAGAATCGCCGATGATCAAACCAAGTGACATCCCCGTTGTGATTCTGGCCGGCGGGCGCGGTACCCGCTTGATGGAAGAAACTCAGGTAATCCCAAAACCGATGGTCACCATCGGGGGCCGGCCTATCCTGTGGCACATCATGATGATGTACAGCCACTACGGGTTTCGCAAATTTGTGGTGTGCCTCGGCTACAAAGGGTACGTGATCAAGGAGTACTTTCTGAATTTGCTCAAGCATACGTCGAGCGTCACGCTGCGCAGCCGCACGGGCGAATTTTCCTATCATGCGGAGCAGGCGCCCGATTGGGAGCTCGCCCTCGTCGAAACCGGCGAGAACACGTTGACCGGCACGCGCGTGAAGCTGATTGAACGGCACATCGATGCGCCCCATTTCTGTCTGACCTACGGCGACGGCGTGTGCGACATCGACCTGGGCGCTGAACTGGCGTTTCACCTGGGGCACGGACTGGTTGGGACGATCGGCGCGGTCCACCCGCCTTCCCGTTTTGGCACGCTACAACTTGGAGAGGACGGGCGGGTGCTGGCCTTCCAGGAAAAGGAGCCCCTCCGCCATGATTACATCAACGGGGGGTTCTTCATTTTCCGGCGTGAATTTTTTGATCGGCTGCCGGCGCGGGGAAACTACAGTTTGGAGTCCGAACCTCTTGCCGCGTTGGCACGGGACGGCCAATTGGCGGCGTTCAAGCATGAAGGTTTCTGGCAGTGCATGGATACGCTGCGCGACCGCGAAACGCTGGAACGCATCTATGAAAGCGGCAATGCGCCGTGGGTGAAATGGTAACTTTTAGCGGACCCCGTCCCTGCTCCCGATGAAAATTATTGTTACCGGAGCGACGGGGTTCATCGGCCGCGCCGTGGTTCACGCGCTGGTGGATAGGGGCCACACTGTTTTGGCCGTCGATCGCGCGGGGTCTGCGCCTGCGGCGGCGCGCTTTATTCGGGCAGACCTCGCCGATTCTGCAGCCATTGAGCGCCTGTTTGCCGAAGAAGGGGGGGGCGCCGCCTTGATTCATCTGGCGTGGGACATGCGCCGCCATGAGGGGTTCGGCGTCCAAGCCGAAAGTGTTCGCATTGCAGCCGGCATAGCGGACGTCGCTGCGGCAGCGGGCGTTTCGCGGATTGTGACGCTGGGATCGGCGGATGAATTCGGCGCCGCCTCGGGCATCCTTACTGAAGAGACGACGCCCGTCCAGCCGTTGTCGCCTTACGGTTGGGCCAAGCGCGCGGTTCACGATCTCTTTGCATCGTGGGCCATCCGGACGGGCATCCCGGTTGTTTGGTTGCGTCCCTTCATCGTGTATGGGCCGGGCCAGCGTGGGGATCAGGTCATTCCGTACGCCGTCGAGTGCGCCCGGCAGCGGAAACCGGCGGCGTTTTCCGACGGGCAGCAGGTGAGGGATTTTGTGTATATCAACGATGCGGCGGAAGCAGTGTGCCTCGCGGTGGAGGCCCCTGCGCGAGGGTTTGAAGAATATAACCTTGGCAGCGGGCAGCCAACGCGGGTGGTGGATGTATTGCGCGCCATTGCGGCCTATTTTCAAGTAGAGGACCTCTTCAAGTTCGGTGCACATCCCCGTCGTCCCGGCGAGCCGGATGAATTCGTTGCAGATCCCCGACGCGCGGCAGAGCGCCTCGGCTGGCGCGCGCGTACGGACTGGCGCTCGGGCATAGAGCAAACCTGCGAGCGAGAAAAGCGAGGATGAAAATCAATAGCATCGTCGCGATCTTCGACGCGCTGAATCGGTCCGGCACGCACTACCTTGTTGCCGGGGGATTGGCCGTTGTGGCGTATGGATATTTGCGGCTGACGATGGATATCGACATCATTCTCAAATTACAGCCAGACAATATCAGACGCGCATTGAATGCGTTGCGTTCACTTGGCTACCGTCCGAGAGTGCCGGTTTTACTCGAAGATTTTGCGGATCCTGAGCATCGGCGCCAATGGATTGAGAACAAAGGTATGGTTGTTTTTCAGTTGGTCAGCGATGCGCATAAAACGGCGCCGATCGATATATTTGTCCAGGAGCCATTCGATTTCGATTCTGTTTACGAGCGTGCGCCATCGCGAGAGATTGATCGCGGTGTCTCAATACGCGTAGTGCCACTGGCGGAACTTTTGGTCATGAAGGAAAAAGCGAATCGGCCTAAAGACCAGATTGATCTAATCTATTTGAGGAAACTACAAATGGATGCTCAAGATGCATGAAAAAGTGTTCGGACATCGTGTCGCAAGCGAAGTGGGACGACGTAGAGCGCAATCATATGTTAGACGCGTTACAACTTACGTTTCGCGAGCGTCTCCAATGGATTGAAGAGGCGGCCGAGATCGCAGAGCGCCTTTGTCGACCATCCACCCAGAGGGTGTCTTCGACAGAAAATATCGAATCGGGTGAGAAGACATAACACAGTTATCTTGGGCGCAGGCTTGACCGCGCTCGGTGTAGCGCGCCATCTTTCTGACGCCGTTATATTCGAGGCTTCGGATCACGTCGGCGGGCATGCGTATTCGCACGAGCAACACGGTGTTTTCTTTGACGAGGGCGCGCACATTTGTCACGCGAAGGATGAGGCGTGGCTGAAACTGCTATACGCGCAGGCCGGGGCGGTGCGGCGAATTGAGCAGAGCCGCGTCGGGTGCTGGTGGCACGGACACTGGCTGACTTATCCGGTGCAAAACCACCTGCGTGACTTGCCGGCTGATCTCCGCATTCGGGCGCTAGATGATTTGGTGAAGGCGCAGGTCGCGCATCAGGGGAAGACCGCTGCCAATTATGAAGAATGGTGCCGTTTCCAATACGGAGATTATCTGACCGACCAATTTTATCGCGAATATACCGACAAATACTGGCGTGTGCCGATGGCGGAGATGGGGACGGACTGGTTGGCGGGCCGACTACTGCCGTCGCAGCTCTCCCGGATCATTCACGGCGCCATCGCGCCGCTGGACGAAAAGCAGGCGGTATTTTCGCTCTTTCATTATCCTGAACGCGGTGGATTCTTTGCGTTCTTCAAGGGGCTTTATGAGGGACTTGATATCCGTCTGAACCGTCGCGCTGTGTGCCTCGATTGTAAAACGCGCACGATTGGTTTTGCGGACGGCTCGGAAACGCGGTATGAGAGCTTGGTCAGCACCATCCCGCTGAAAGAACTCGTCGCGATCACGGTCGACGCGCCGCCTGAAGTGCGTGAGGCTGCAGTAGGATTGCGGTGCACGCAGTTGCTCTGCGTGAATCTGGTGATCGAGAAGTCCGATCTGACACCATACGACTGGTTCTACATTTATGATGCGGATATCGATGTTGCCCGCGTAAAGGTCACGAGTAATGTTGCGCCCAATAGTGTGCCAACAGGGACTACAGTGTTGCAAACCGAGCAGTTCGTGCGGGACGACGAATCGTTCGATATTCCTGCGCGTGTTGCGAAGACTGTGCGGGATCTCGCGCGCGTGTTGAAATTCGACCCGGAACGGATGGTGCGAGCGGCGGCGCATGTGCACGTCCGACACGCGTATCCGATTCCAATGCAGGATCGGGAAGAACGAGCGCGCCGTATCATACAGTGGTACGAGTCGCGGGGCGTTTATCCCGCCGGTCTTTTTGGGCGTTGGAAATATCTGTGGTCGGATCAGGCTTACTCGAGCGGCCGGGAATTGGCGGCGAGCCTATCGGCCAGTGTAAAAGGGTGAACGATCCCGCTCCCGATGTGACCATTCTCGTGCCCGACCTGCGGGCGCCGACGGTCGGGGCCGCGGTTCGGATGCGGGATTTGCTCGCGCCCGCGGGCGTGGAGATTGTGGGACCGGATTTCGGCGGAGGCGTATGTGCACTGTATCGGAATGCCGGTTCTTTTGTATGCGTGCCGACGCGCCGGCT
>JANWZO010000034.1 GCA_025054615.1 Kiritimatiellia bacterium | reverse complement strand
CGTTGCAATGAGATTAATTCGTACATATCCAACTGCGTTTCGGCTCAAGACGACATTCGTCTGAGCGAGTGCGCCTGTGGCGAGCATTGCCAAACCGGCTACTATGGCAAGAGTTCTTTTCATGAATTTCTCCATATCTTTTACACAAGCTTTTGTTCCATGTCTACAGGAAAAGTAGAAAAATTTTTCTACTTTCTGACTATGAGACTACACGTAGGCGATCTACGTGTCAATACGTAGGCGAAAAAATTTTGCAAAAAATTTTTCCCGGTACGCAATTTGTATAACCTTTTGATATGTAGCGGATTACGGCGAGCTGCAAACTAGCGGCCGTCCGGAATTTCCTTTCCCCAAAGGTCTCCTTGGCGTAGCGAAAGCGTCTGCGCGGCGTTGCGACGACGCACGGTCGCGCAAAAAATCCTGCAGACACGGTGCATCATTTTGAATGCCGAACATGCATCGGGTCTCGCATCAAGCGCTCGCCTGTAAACGGCGCTCTGGCGATGGATCGTGGACGCTTCGCGCGAGGACGAGCATCAAACACGCACCGCCACCTTTGGCGGGGCGACGCCGTTGTCGGATCGGCGGCCGAAAAGCGATTGGGGCCGATGAATGGACCCGTGGCGCGGACTGAAAAAACGTTGTTGGAATATGGAACTCCGGCGCTGAATGGGCCATGAAACTCGGCTTCACCTAGACCTTCCGCACCCGATTCCGGAATGATCCCAAGTCGTATCGCCGCGTGTAGATCTCGTCCCTTTGCGCGGCGGTCGGGATTTGTGGGGCGAGGCGTTCCTTTGAATCAAACATTCGTGCGCAGAAAAGCCACAAAAGGCCCGGGGGGAACCGGGCCCTCCATGAACGGCGCCGGTGGAACGGCGCCCTCCAACGCGTTCGTATGTGGAGGGGCGAGTTCCACCTCGCCCGCGTTCGAAAAGATTGAGGTCCGCGCCGGCGTTATCCGGCCCGCGTGGAAGCGGGCCATCCACGGGAATCTGCGATAATGGCCCGGGGGGAACCGGGCCCTCCATGAACGGCGCCGGTGGAACGACGCCCTCCATCAACGGCGCGGGTGGAACCGCGCCCTCCATCAACTTTTTGCCGGACAGGAGAACTACGCTGCCTTAGTCTGGTGATGGCCCCTCGACAGAAACGGCGATGAACAATTCCCGGTTGGTGGGGGAGGTCAACGTTTCCACAATGGCGGGGTAGCCGACGAGATTGGTCCGCGCGATTTCAAAACCGGTCATCAGGTTTGTGGAAATCCACAGCGTGTAGAGGCGTCCGGCTGCCGACGGCCAATGGACATCCACCGAGCCATTAGCTTCTGAGATGGTTTGAATGGCCAGGAAACTTGCAGGATCGGTCAAGCCGGTGCCGGCGGTCCACTCATGGGCGTCGGGCATGCCGTCCCCGTCGGTATCGGAGTCGGGATGGATTCTTTCGTAAGCGCCGCGATCGGCGCGCGCGATGGAGTCGTTGTTGCCATCGAGAGGACGGGGCCGACCCAATAGATCGAGCGTGAGCGACGGGCTCGCGGTAGCGCTATCGATGGCGGGCGATCCAAGCGCGGGTCTGAAATCGCCATTGGCGGGATCTTCAAAAAGCGGGTCTGCGTCGGAGGGGTCTACGCCCGGTGGAAGGGGCCAGGAGGTGACGGCCTGCCACACGGCGGCGGTGCCGGTTTCGACATAGTTGGATCCCAAGGGATTGTCGTAAATGATCGAGTTGTGGATTGTACTGCCGCTGCGCCCGTACCATCCGCCGCCGGTGGCCGCATAGTTTTGGACGATGGTGACGTGGCGCAGATGCCCCCCGTTGACGCTCACGACGCCTCCACCGTGGACGGCGGAATTGCCATAAATGAGGCAGTTTTCAAGCGTGCCGCCGTGCAGGACGGCCACCCCGCCGCCGCCCTCGTGAATCATGGAATCGTATCCGGCACGGCAATAATACAAGGGGATGATCGGCACATAGGTGAATTGCCCGCCGAGCGCGCCGTTTGAGACGTTGCTGACAATGATGCAGCGAGAGAGTTTCCCTGCGCTCACGTAGGCGCCGGCCCCCGCATCTGCAAGGCCGTTCCGCAGCGTGAATCCTTCCACCACGGCGGACGGGTGGGCCAGCAGGAGGACCCTGAACAAATTATTGCCGTTGAAAATCGTTTGTGTGGGCCCGGCAGTGCTGCGCAGCGTGATGCCGCGAGTCACACGAAGATTCGCGACGTTATAAGTACCCGAGGCTACGAGGATCACGTCGCCGTCAATTGACGCGTTGATGGCGTCCTGCGGCTGTTGCGCGGCAGTGGACCAGGTAAGGAAGGGTGCAGTGGGTGAGGGGCTGTGGAGATTGACGAAACGGAGCTGGTGATTTTCATAGGCACCGAGATCGGGCAAGACGAGACCATCGCCGTCGCCATCTGCCGAGCGGGTTTTCTGGAGATAATCGTTCGTGATGCCGGCGATCCAAACAGCGCGGTCAATTGCAGGGGATCCGCGTCGGATGCGCAGGTCGCGCGCAGCGAAACCCATGAAGAGCGGATCGCCGGTGATATTGTTTGTGCCGTCCAGTTGTGCGCCGGCCAAGACCTGTTCTGCAAGTGCCCCCGCTCGAAGGTGTGCGTCCTCGGTTCCGGCGACAGATGCTTGGTTGCTCCAGAAGAGGGAGTTGTAAACGCGGGTGGCCGATCCATCGGCATGGAGGCCGCCGCCTTCAAATGCACTATTGGCTGCGGCAGTCACGAATTGGGCGATAGCTCCCCCGCGCAGTGCCAGAGCGCCGCCGCCCCCTGCCGCCTGGTTATCGTGGAAGACCGAGTTGATGACGAGGCTGTTCGCGTCCGCCAGAGCGCCACCGCCGTCGATGAGGGCGGAATTGTGAATCAGGCGGCTTTCGGCCAGCGCGGAGGCGCCATCGAGATATGCGCCGCCGCCTCCGTCATTGGTCGCGCTGCATTTCTCGATTGAGGCGCGAAAGACTTCTGCGCCTCCAGTGAGGAACGCACCTCCCCCTCGACCGGCCCGGTTGGACACCAAGGTGGAGTACATCAGGCGGGAACCGGCCGTTGCATAGGCCCCCCCGCCCGATTCGTAGGCGGTACAGGATTCGGCGCGGATCCACCAACTGGTGGCCGGTCCCTGCAGGTACAGGCCGCCGCCGCGGCGAGTGGCGACGTTGCTCCGAAGCACCGCGTGGCTGAGTTCCCGGGGCGAATTGGCGTAGATGCCGCCGCCATCCTCTGCATTGCAATTCGCGATATGGACGCGCCGGACGATCGATCCGGGTTGGGCCAGGACGCCGCCTCCCTTTGCGAAGGCGAAGCACTGTAGGATGTTGGCATTCTGGAGAATGGCGCCCGGCCCGACGATGGCTCCGCCGCCATCGCCTGACGAGAAGCCGCCCACCAGCGATAGATTGTTTGCGATGGCATTTGAGGCGACCAGCCGAAGCACCGGCACGCTCGACTGGCCGTGAAGCACAATATTCTCGCGAGTGCCGATGCCGACCATCGCCACGTGCTGCGTGATGACCAGCGGCGCGGACTGCGGATACACGCCGGGACGTACTGCGATGGCTGAGCCGGCCGATGCGGCGGCAAACGCGTCATTCACGTTGGTTGCCGCGGTTGCCCAGGACGCGTAGGGAGGTGTCGGGTTTGTAGATGCCGCGTCTACATAGACGACAGCACCCGATGCCATCCTTTCGAAAGGCCCGATATCAACCGCCGCAAGTCCATCGGCGTTTCCGTCCACCGGGCGGGGGTTGTCGTCATAATCGGTCGTCAGCAGCGGTGTGAGCAGGCCTGCATCAATGGCCGGCGACGTGGGCAGCGGCCGGCGGTCGGGGCCCAGCAACGGCGCGTTGGTCTTGGAGTGGGTGTCGAATCCACTCGCCGATTTCCAAGCGGCGAAGGAATTATAGATTCCGACACCGAGATAAGCCGCGGCAAACGGGCTGGACGGGAAAACGGATCCTGCTCCCGATCCACGGAAATACAGGTTGTGGTCGATCTGGTTGTCGAAGACCGTCTGATTGTTGGGCGCATGAGCGATGATGTCGTAGTCCGTCGCATTTGAAACAATAAGATTGTTGAACAGCCGGTTACTGACCACGGGGTAGCCCGGCTGCGGGTTGTGCATGAGCAGCGAGGCATAGGCGCGATGGCCGCCGGGGTTGCCCCGCGTGTGCATGATGAGGTTGTTTTCCACGCGGGTGTTTCGCGATGCGGAAAGGTGGATGCCGACCGCCCCGTTGCTGATCACGATGTTGTTGAGGACGTGGGCGTTTTCCGTGAATTCGATGTAGATGCCGGCAGTCACCTGATAGGTGGAATCTGACGCGCGGTTGGTCCAGATGAAATTGTTGTGGACATAGTTGTTCAGCACGTAGTTCGGATGGCCGGCGACATTGGTGTCGAACCAGATGCCGTTTCCGTTGTTCCATGCCACTTCGCATCGTTCGACGGTGGCTCCAGCGAAAGGAATGATCTTGATCCCGCCGGAGTAGGAGGGATGGAAGCTCCGATAGTTGTTGCTGACGACTATGCACTCCCGGATGAGCATGTTTGTAAATGCGTTGCAGTTTATCCCGAGCATTCCATTGTTTCGGATGATGCAGCGCAGCGCCTGGGAATTGTGCCGGAGCGTGAGGCCGGTGACATCGCCCCATTCGATGATGCAGTCCTCAATGATTCCGTTGAGGCCGATCAGAACGATCGGCCAACCCATCGGGATATAGGTCAGTGTGTTGCCATGCTTGAAGGTGAGACCGCGAACGCGAAGGTAGCCCACCGGCGATTCGTCGTAGAACACGCCCAGTGACACGCTGGCTTCCATCAGGTAATTCGTCGGCGGCGCATCGCCGGGGAGCCGGACATACAATCGTTGCGATGCGGCATGGTAATAAAAAGATCCCGGCGGCATGTTGGTGCGCGGATCGCCGACATCGATGGGAAACATGCCGGCCGGGATGTGGATGCAGCGGTAGCCGTGCGGCAGGTAAAACCAGTCACCGCAACTGCAGGCGCGTTGCGAGGTGTATTCATTGGGCCAGCCGAGCTGAATGAGCGGCATTTCGTTATAAAACACCTGCTGGCAATTCACCGTATGCGGCGTGTACCACAGTGTTCCATCCTGAATCCAATTGGTGATGACGATGGATCCTTTGAGCACCGGGGACGCACCGGGGTACGCGGCGATCGTGATCGGTGCGGATGCGCTCCCGTTTGTGTTGGTAAAAGTCACCCGGCCGCGGTAGGTGCCGTCATGGATCCAAACCGTGTCGCCGCCGTTTACTCGGTTGATCGCATATTCAATGGAGCGCCAGGCTGACGTCGGGGAGAGGCCGTCGTTATTATCGTCGCCATCCGGTGACACGTGGTAATCGGCGGCCGCGCAAAGGCTCGCGGCGAGCAAAAACCATGCGATGCCCGCTCTCATGCATTGCTCCTCAACAGAAACAGGAACAGATACAGGCGGTACCGGAGATCTCAACCTCAGGCCGCTCTGTGCCGCTGCTATTGATACACGGCCCCCCGCCGCTTGTCATGGGTTCAGCGTATCGGCACGGCGAGGTTCGCGTGGGCTGCGTAGGAATTAGTCGATAGGCTCGATTCGCATCGCGTCGCGGATCAGGAAGTCTTTCATCGCGTTGAGGCTTCCCTTTTGGCGGCACTCGTCGAGCATGTCCTGCAGCTCGAGAACCTCTTCGAGCAGAAGGTAGCGCACGAAGGCAGATTGGCCCGCGGAGGCTGTGACCATCAGACGGGTGCCCTCGCGGGATATGGTCATAACGCGGTCCTCGAGCCGCGCTCGAAAGAGGTTTTCGCCGGGTAGGGGCTGAACCAGATATCCTTCCTGCCTCAGCGCCTCCACGAATCGCCCCATCAACAGCTCGACCACGTCGTGCCGGGGCAGGTCGAGGGAAACCGTTTCCCCTCCCGGCGAGCCCTCTCGTTGTCCGCGCCGCAAGCCGCTCCGTTCCGAAAGAAGTGGTCCCAGCACAGGCGGCGCCAACAGCGTGGTGAGAATCGCCATGAGCACAGCCATGCCATACAGCTCCGCCGTCAACACGCCTTGCGCCAGGCCCAGCGAGGCGACAATCAGCGCGACCTCCCCGCGCGGCATCATCCCCACCCCGACCCGCAAGCCGCCCAGCGCATTGAAGCCCGTCAAAAACGCGGCCAACCCGCAACCGAACACCTTCGAGAGAATCGCCAGAAGGGTGAAAGCCAGGCCCGCGGCGATCGAACCCTTCAGGGATAGCAGGTCGACCATCATGCCGGACGAGCAGAAGAAAATCGGCACGATCGCCGTGTAGAGGCCATGGAGCCGATCTCGAATCACATCTGCCAGGTCGCTGCGCGAAAGTGCGAGCCCGGCAGTATAGGAGCCGATGATAGCGGCCACGCCCATCCGCTCGCTGATCCCCGCCAGCATCAGCGACAGGCCGAATGTGACCATCGCAATAGTTTCATGCGAGCCGAGCGCTTTCATCAGACGCGCCACACGCCGGCCCAGCAAAAGCCCGCCGGTTGCCAAAACCACCCAGAAGCCGATCGTCCGCGCGGCCGTCAGTCCAATCTCCCTCCAAGAGAACGCAGCGTCCATCAACTGGGAACGACTGATTCCGACGACCACCGCCAGCAGCACGAAGCACAAAATGTCATCCAGCACCGCTGCAGCAAGGATCGTGACGCCCTCCGGCGTATCCATCTTTCTGCGTTCAGATAGCAGCCGCGCCGTGATGCCGACCGATGTCGCGGTTGACACCGCGCCCAAAAACATGGCCACCGGCGCTATCCAGTTGTCAGCAAGGCCGAACAGAAGGGCGCTGGATGCGCCAAAACCGTACGCGGCAACCACGCCCGCCACGCCGACAGCGAGACCAGGCCCGCTGTAGCGCATAAACAGCCCGACATCCGTTTCTAGCCCGGACACAAACAGCAGCAAGATGGCCGCCAGCGAGGCGATGTGGTGGATCTCGCCGGGCAGCGGATCGGCGCCGCTGTCGGGCGGACGCGGGAAAGGCGCGCCGATGAGCGGCCAATCCACACCTCCAAGCGCGTAGGGGCCGATCACAAGTCCGGCGGACAACTCGCCGATCACGCTGGGCAATCCCACGCGTCGGGCGAGCGCACCGCCGAGGTGTGCGGCCACTAGGATCGTCGAAAGTTGAAGCGCGAATAGCGCGATCCCGGAGGGCTCGCCATCGCCGCCAGCCCAGGCCGGCCCGGCTCCCAGCAGCAGCATCGCGAAGGCCGCTCCGACCCGAACCCCACTGTGGCGCCGGCTCACGGAGGACTCGCTCGAATGGGAGCGGCGGCCCCAGGCTCGTCGAGGTTCAGCCCCACGATAAAGAAACGGCCATCGGACTCGCGCAAGTGGGTCAGTTTGGCGTTTTGCAGGCGCACGCCGCCGGAGGGCAGCGATTCGGCCAGCGTTTCAATCAGCTTAGCGCCGGTATGATAGTGGGTCGCCACGAGGATCACCGCGTCAGATCCGCCCCAGCGGCGCCAGATTTCCGCGGCTGCCCAACGGACGCGGCGAATTCCGTCGTCATAGCGTTCTGCGCCCGGTGACGTTTCCGCCGCGCCCGGGCGCAGCGCGAAATAGGGCCGCTGGTCCTCCTCAAGCAGAATGGGGTCCCCGGGCGGTGTCAATTCGTGTTCGGGGTCGGTCTGCCAGCAGCATTCATCGAGTTCGGGCCAGATTTCGGCCTGCGCATTGGCAGCAACCAAATATGGCTGAATCGTTCGCAGGGTGCGATACGCCGGGCTCGTCAGGATGGCGTCAAACCGGTAGGGACGCAGCGCGCGGGTGAGGTCTTCGATCTGACGCGCCCCGTCCCTTGTGAAATGGCGCTGGTTGAAGGCCGTATACAGTTTGGTGGCGTTGGCCAGCGTTTCGGCATGGCGCACGATAAAGATGTCGAGCGCTTGACCCGCGAGGGGGAGCGCGAAGAGCGACGAGATGGTTAACAGCAGAGCCGCGCGCCAGCCCCGAAAGGCGTGCCTTCTTGGGACGCGAACCCAGCGGCGGGCAGACCACATAAAATCAGATTAGCAGGCTGTCGAATTTCGCGCAAACGCTTGCGTAGCACATCTTCCGTTCGGGCACGGTTCGCCTACCAACTCAGCGATATTGCGCGCGATGCCGTCGATGAACGCCTGCGGCCCGAACCGCTCCGCGTTTCGACGAATCCGCGCCGCATCCCAGTGCCGGCCCGCGGCAGCCTCCACGGCGGCAAGCAGCGCGTCCTCGGTCTGTTCGTCGAAAAATACAGCCGTTTCGCCGGGGACTAGCGATTCCAGCGCGCCGCCCCGCGCAAAGGCGACAACCGGCGCGCTACACGCCTGCGCCTCCAACGGGACGATTCCGAAATCCTCCTCGCCGGGGAACACGAGCAGCCGGCAGGAACGGTAAAGGTCTCGAATCGTTTCATTGGACTGCCACCCCAGAAATTGAATGCGGGGGCCCGCCATGGAGCGCAACCGGCGCGACTCCGTACCGACGCCGACGACCTTGAGGGGAAAGCCGCTGCGTGTGTAGGCGCGGACCGCCAGGTCGATCCGCTTGTATGGCACAAGCGCGGAAACGATCAGATCGAATTCTCCGCGCCGTTCCTCCGGTTTCCCCGGAGTGTAAAAATCAATGTCCACCGGAGGATAAACTAGGTCCGCCTCCCGTCCGTAAAAACGGCGGATGCGCTCGCAGACGTGACGGCTGATCCCGATGAACCGGTCCACCCGGTCGCATACTCGTCGGTCCCAATCCCGGAGCCGCGCGAGGATCGGCGAGGCGAGGGCGCGTTTGGCGCTGCGCGCGCCAAGATATTCGTCGTGGAAGGTCCACGCGTACCGCATCGGCGTAAAGCAATAGCAGAGGTGTTTGCCTGGAGGTTTGACGCGGAGCGCCTTCGCGGCGCAGTGGCTCGTGCTGATGAGTAGGGCCGCGTCAATCGGCGGGAAACGCTCAACCGCCCAGGGGAAAAGAGGCAGCCACCAGCGGTAGTGCGAGGCAATGCCCGGAATGCGATGCAGAACGGACGTTCGGATCTCGTGCGATTCGATCGTCCGCGAGACGGATCCTGGTTTGTGCAGCAGCGTGTAAATCGGAGCGCGGGGAAACCCTGCGCAGAGCCACTCGAGGCATTTTTCGCCGCCCCGCATCCCGGTCAGCCAGTCGTGGGCTAGCGCCACATTCAGGCCGGCCCACGCGTCGGGGAATTTCACCATGAGGCGCCCCGTTGGCGACTACGCGCTCTGCCTGAGCACCCGCGTCGGGTCGATCATGCGAACCGCTCCGGGCTCGGGGTGTTCGATAAGGTCCATCACGGCCCTCACCTTTTCGCGAAGCCCCTGGTCAATCGAGCTCAACTGCGGCCGCGTGTATTGGCAAATCGGCAGGTTGTCGTAGCCCATCACGGCCACATCCCCGGGAACGTTCCGGCCAAGGCGCGAGAGGCCGTCGATAATGCCGGCGGCAACGACGTCGGCCACTGTCACCACTCCGTCGACCGCCATGTCGATGATCCGCTGCGCGGCGTAAAGGCCGGCATCGTAGGTGACAGCGGTTTCGAGGAACTCCATTTGAACCCCGGCCAGTTCGCACGCCATGCGGGCGCCGCGATAACGCTCGGACACTACGTCGTCCGGCGCGCCGGTGGGTTTCCCGCCGACAAACAGCAGACGGCGCCGTCCGATGTCGATGAGGCGTTCGGCTGCGAGATAACCGCCCTTTTGCTCGTTGGTGCGGACGTGGCCGTGGGCGGGAAAGTGTCCGGCCGAATCGAACAGCACACACCGGATGCCCGGATTTTTGAGCAAGTTGGGCAGGGCATCCTCCGAAAAGCCGACGAAGACCGCCGCATCCATGTTCCGCTGCAGAAGGAACTGCACGGTCTCCTCCTTCCGCCCCGTGTGGAAGCAGACCGCATATCCGCGCTGTTGCGCCTCATATTCGAGACGGATCAGAAATTCGCCGTAAAACGGATTGATGGGCGGTTCGGGGCCCGAGTGCTGCGGATCGAACACTTGCGGAATAATGGCCGCGAGCATCCGCGAGCGTTGCCCGGTCAGCGAGGCGGCCGCGAGATTTTTGACATAGCCGAGTTCTCGCACCTTCTGCAAAATTTTTTCAGCCGTCGCCTGGGAAACCTCCCTGAGACGGCCATTGAGAACATAAGAAACCGCGGCTGGCGAAACGCCAGCCGCACGGGCTACATCCGTGATCGTTGGCTTCTTGATGCGAGCCGAGGCAGGCGATCCTTCATTCGAGGGCGCGTTCATGGAATTCAGCTTATATGTCTTAATCGGTTCAGCAATTAGAATTTCATCAAATTTTTATTCAGCTCTCGTTTGCGAACTAGGGGAGGGCGAAACAGGAAAAAAATGCGCAGCGGAGCGTGCGGAGAGCCGATGTGGGTCCTTACCCTGTACAACGGGGGGGGCTACGGGTTTCGCCGCTTTTCGCAGTCGCCGAGACCTCAGGGCCGGGCCTCGACGCGTAGCCGGTAAAAACCTTGCGGCGCAGCTAGCCAACTGGTTGCCAGCGGATAGGACCAAGCGGCGGAGAATGGCGCGGTCGTTGAGATGGCATCCCAGGGTCCGTCCGGCGCGGCAGAAGATTCCAGGATGTAGGCATGCCGGGCGATCGCATCGTGCCGGATCAATGCAGTGGAGCCGATGGATTCCACCGAGCGGAACGAGGGGGGATGCGCGAGGTGTTGCAGGCGATTGGGTTCGTCAGTCGGAGGGAACAAAAATCGAAACGCGCCAGGCAGGCGATTTGACCATGCGGCTTCATTATGGACGTGGCCGCATCCGGCACTCCACATTAGATCAATGCCCGGCGTGTAGCCCTGGGCCAGCAGACCATCGTATCCGGCGAGGACCGGCTCCCAATACGATGTATCCGGCGGCTGGCCCACAAGGCCCTCATTTGTGCCGGTGTCGATATACACTCGCAACGGGCGCTTGGGTTTGGATGGAAAGGCGGCCGCGTAATTGGTCGCGCGCCCGAAGCCGGGCGACATGGCCCCCACGATGCCAAAAACATTCGTTTCAAAGCCGAAATAGATGCTGATGATCCCGCCCAGCGAGGAGCCCATGACCCCCGTATTTCGCCAGTCGGGCAGCGTTCGGAAATGATAATCGAGCGTCGGTTTGACGTTCTGCACCACGAATTGGAGATACGCCGAAGCGCGACCCATGGCGGTGGTTGCGTTGTAGCGATCTCCGTCGGGGATGTATTCGACGCGTCGGTCCGCATTGTCGATGCCAACGATGATCACCTCCCTCATGCGGCCCTGGCTGATTTCGCGGTCGCTGGCCGTGTTGGCGCTCCAGGAACCGAACGGACCGCCGGGATCGAAGATGTTCTGGCCGTCATGCATATAGAGCACCGGGTATCGCTTCCACGTATTTTGGACGTATCCGCGCGGAAGCCGGATCCGAATGGTCCGGCTTGGAATTCCGGACACGGTGGAGCTGACATTCGTGATGAACAGGAACGGCGCGCTCGGGGAAGGCGGCGGGAAGTAGTCGTAGATCTGGCCGTCCTGGAGAACAAACGAGTCCAATAAAGTGTAGTAATTCGGAAGTCCATTGATGGGGTTCGGCACGGGTGCATTGTCCCAGTATTGCGTCCCGTTGAGATATCCATTGAGGACAAATTCCAAGGGGGCGCCGGCGGAGCCGATACCCGTAGCGCGATAGAGGTACTCCGCGGGCGCACGACCCGGTCCGATGGGCTCCATGGGCGCCCCGCCCCAGTTTGTCCCTGCGATGCGGTACACGACGGCGACATTCGTCAGTCCGGACAGGTAGTAGATCGTCTTGCCCGCATAGGGCGGCGGCGGCACAGGTGGGGCGTAGGCGCCCAGGTTCTGTTGCGTCGGCGAGACATCCGGCATCCATGTCACATTCGACGGATCGCAAATCCGGTTCGTAGCGGTGCTGCGCCAGATGAATTTGTATTCCGTCGTCGCGCCGGCGGGAATGGCGACTCTGCCCGTCCAGACGTTTCCCGGCGTCCAGCGCAATTTGACGGCACCCGTAGGCGTCCACGCGCCCAGCGAATCCGCGCTGCCGGCGACGAATACCGACGTCCCGAATCCTACGTTTTGTGTCCAGGCCACACCGATGGAATAAAGGTTCCAGGCCGGTTCCGCGCGCACGTCGGCTACATTCACCGATCCGATCGCGGCGAGGAGAAGACAAGCATGTCTTTTCATATCGAATCAATCTTACCCGGTGGCTGAGGGTTTGGCGCGACGATTTGTGAATCTGTAACGCACCCTTGAAAATGGCCACTTGCTACCCGACAGAAATGAGTCATGGAGGACGGTTTTCGCTCAGAGAACGTCGAAAGAGTCAGGACGAGCGAACGAGGCAGAAGGCGGAGCTACTTAGCGGGTGCTGTAGGTGAATGCCGAACTCCAAGCCGGGTTGGGGCCGACGTCTGCGGCCAAGCATCTAGCGCGAACCGTCGACATCCGGGGCGATCTCGAGACGCAGAGGCGATGGCTTCCAAAATTCAATAGACCTCTATCAAGTTTCTTCAATGAGCCAGATTTCGAATATATCTGCGATCAAATCGAGTTGGAGAATTTGTAGACCTCCCTCTTTCGCCGCATCCCGCTTCGCAAATTCAGGCAGGCGCGAGCCATAAGGGAAGGCCTTGGAGGGCGCCGTTCCACCCGCGCCGCTATCCCCGATTCCCTTGGAGGGCGCGGTCCCACCCGCGACGCGGATTTCGGTCGGGGTGGAACCCGACCCT
>JANWZO010000033.1 GCA_025054615.1 Kiritimatiellia bacterium | reverse complement strand
CGCGCGACATCGCCCGGCGGTCCGTACCAGACCGTTGCGGACAACCTGCCCGCTACCCCTGGCGTGAATACCTGGGTGGATGCTACCGAGTGCGAGCCCACCTGCTATTACCGCGTCCGAGTCAAGTGAGCGGCGATTATTGTAGGAATGGCGCCGCAGACTTGTTTCAAGGAGACAGGTGTGCCTGGAGTTTGGCAGTTGTGGCCGCCCAGTGAATTCGAATGCTTCTGTCGCCTTTCCGAAATAATTGAGTGAACATTCGAAAGATCACGATACTCTGAGATTAATGCGACCATCGAAGCCACCCATACCCAATAGATTTTATTCAAGCGTTGAAATCGAAAGACTGAACAAATTGTTGGGCAAGATGAGCCGCGAGAATTTTGGGATCAGTTTGGGGGATGATGGTTGACATCCACGGCACGGTTGAAGTAGGAAAGTCAACTCATTGTTCAAGAATTAGAAATCCAAGCAGGTGCGTGGATTATGGCGTCGAAGACGAAATCAGAGAAAAAAACAGAAAACCGGTCGTCGAAATCGAAACAAGCGACCGCCAAGAAGAGCGAAAATATTGGTAAAAAGGTTTACCAAAAGGGGGCCAAAGCAAAAGCTGAAAAGCCCGCACCCGCGAAAGCCGCGAAGCCTGTTGCATCATCGAAGCCGGCCGGAAGCGGATTACCGCCCCCTCGTCCTCTTATGCCGGTGCGCCCGCCGCCTGTTCCGAAGGGTTCTGCCGCCAAGGCGCGGCCGCTGACCGAGAAAGACATCGCGATGTTCAAGGATATGCTGCTCAAGCTGCGGGACCGCGTAATCGATGAAATTTCGTTCCTATCGCGGGATAATCTCAATCGTTCCCAGCGCGACTCCTCCGGCGACCTTTCCAGTTATAGTTTTCACATGGCTGATCAGGGGACGGACAATTTCGACCGCGAATTCGCCGCCAACTTGCTGAGCAGCGAGCAGGATGTTCTGTACGAGATTGACGAGGCCCTGCGCCGCATTGAAGCGGGAACCTACGGGATTTGCGAAGCTACTGGGCAACCGATTGAGTATGAGCGCCTGAAGGTGTTGCCGTTTGCGAGGTATTGCGTCGCGGCCCAAGCCGAGATGGAGAAGGGGAAACCGCGCTATCGGCCGTTCCGCCGCTCGAGCATTCAGACGATGGAAACCCAGTCGTAGACCGCTGCGCGCGTCTTCGGATGCTGCCCCTGCTTATCGCGATCGCCGTAGCCGCAACCGACCAGTGGACCAAGGCATTAGTCCGAGCGACATTTGCGCTCGGCGAATCTCGGCCGGTTATCGACGGTTTTTTCAACCTTACCTATGTCCGAAATACGGGAGCGGCATGGGGACTGTTCGGCGGCCACAACACCTCCTTGACGATCCTCTCCATCGTGATGCTCGTGATCATGATCCTTTTCCGCAGGTCCTTCCTGAGCGACACATGGGAGCATCGCGTGGCACTCGGTTTGATGATAGGTGGCATCGTTGGAAATCTGTTGGATAGGTTTCGCCTTGGATGGGTGACCGATTTTTTTGATTTTTATGTGAAGGGATGGCACTGGCCCGCATTCAACATCGCCGATGCAGCCATTTGCGTGGGGGTCGGCATTTATGTCGTCTCCGCGTTCTGGGTCAGCCATCACCCGCTCAATAGTCGCTCGGAGGAGGCGCTGCATCCGACGTCCCCGCCATGAAGGCGTGGGTGTTAGGAGGACCCACTGCCAGCGGGAAAACCGCGGTTGCTCACCTGATCGCGAAAGAATGGAACGCGGTGGTTTTATGCGCGGACGCGATGGCAGTCTACCGTGGGCTGGACATCGGCACGGCCAAGCCGGATCGCACCATGCGCGCCGCCGTTTCCTATTTTGGCATCGATCTGGTCGATCCGTGCCAGACCTTCAGCGCAGGAGAGTTCGTGCGCGCGGCGCGCGACGCTGCGGAAGAGGCCTCCAGACAGGGCCGTCCGCTGATTGTCGTCGGCGGGAGTGGGCTGTACATCTCGGCGGTGGTGCTGGGTTTGGACGCCTCGCCTTCGGATCCTGCGAAGCGAGCAGAATGGGAGATCCTCTATCGCGACGGCGGCGTCGAAAAACTGCAGGCAGCGCTGCAGGCGCTCGACCCCCATGCGTTCGAATCGCTTTCCGATCCCAGGAATCCGCGTCGGCTGATTCGCGCGCTCGAGCGAGCCGCTTCTGGCCAACCGTCCCCTCGGGCTTGGGCGGTACGCGGAGGTCTGTCCCCTATTTGCGTCCTCCGCCGGAATCCGGTAGATTTGCGAGCGAGGATTTGGTTTCGTGCCCGTGAAATGGTCGAAAACGGGTTGATTGAGGAGGCTCGTCGCCTGCGGGCGGAATACCCCGGTTTGTCGGCAACGGCTCGGCATGCCATTGGTTATGCTGAAGCGTATTCGGTGTTGGATGGGCAACTCAGCGAGGAAGAGGCCATCCAGGCAATCGCACGGCGAACATGGCGCTTGGCCCGCAGACAGATGACCTGGTTCCGCCATCAGCTTCCCGCCACATGGATTGACATCCACCCTGAAGAATCGCCAGAGGCGGTGGCGGATCGAGTGCGGCGCGCGTGGGAGGAACATGGTCCGGTCGATCTCCACGTTTGATACGGAGGTGGAGACCGCGCTGCTGGTGGGCGTCCAGCACGGAACCCAGCCCGAATGGGATGTTCGCGACCATCTGGATGAGCTTTCACTTCTGTGCAAAACAGCCGGTGCGCGAGTCGATGCCAGGGTCATATGTAGAGTGGGTCGAATCCATCCCGCTACGTACATTGGCCGGGGGAAGGCGGAAGAGATCGCCGACCGCGTCCGAGCCGACCAGATCGCCACGGTAGTCTTTGATGACGATCTTAGCCCGGCGCAGGGACGCAACCTCGAGTCGATTTTGGGGGCGAAGGTCATCGACCGCACTCAGGTTATCTTGCACATTTTCGCGCAACATGCGCGCACCCACGAGGGCCGAATGCAGGTCGAATTGGCGCAGCTCGAATACCTCCTGCCGCGATTGAGGCGCATGTGGACGCACTTGGAACGACAGCGCGGCGGAATGGGAATGCACGGACCCGGCGAAAAGCAGCTTGAACTGGACCGTCGAAGAATCCTTGAACGTATCGACCGCTTCCGAACCGCGTTGCAGGATGTTCGGAGACACCGCGCCGAGCAACGCAGGGGGCGGCGCCGCCATGGCTGGTCGGTTATTTCCCTAGTAGGATACACAAACGCGGGCAAGTCCAGCCTTCTGAACGCGCTGACCGGCGCCGGAGTGCTGGCGGAGGACAAATTATTTGCGACGTTGGATCCGACAACCCGACGACTGGCTCTGCCGAACCGTCGTCCGGCGCTCTTGACCGATACTGTCGGGTTTATTCGCAAGCTGCCCCACGGTCTTGTGGAAGCATTCAAGGCAACGCTGGAAGAAGTTGCGGAAGCGGACTTGCTCATCCACGTCGTTGATTGCGCCCACTCGCGGGTGGACGATCAGATTCGGGCTGTGGACGCCGTGTTGGCCGAGATCGGCGCGGCAGACAAGCCGGTGTTGTATGCGCTGAACAAAATTGACGTGCCCGAAGGTCGCGCCGCTGCCGCCTCGTTGTCCTCTCGCCTGCACCCGGCCGTGGCAATCTCCGCTTTGACAGGAGAAGGTCTCGAAGACCTCCGGACGGCCATCGGCGACGCCTTGCGGGAATCCCTGGTCCAAGCGGCGGTGCGGATCCCTTTGAGTGAGGCTCGGCTACTTGCGCAAATCCGCGCCGAGGCTCTGGTGATTCAGGAAGAATTCGACGCTGAACACGCCCGGATTGAAGCGATTTTTTCGCCTCGACTCTGGGAGCAATGTTCAAAATTTCACAACCCGTCTCCCCAAGGACATCTGGTTAGATAATCCCTAGGCGGATGAACAACCGCACATTTTACAGGCCATAAAACATGTCTAAGCTCTTGAGTCTCTGCACATCACGCAGGCCATGATTCGAGTCAGTATGCGGGCGGTTTGCAAAACACTCGCTCTCGCGAAGTCCCAATATCGCCAATCGGGACACGTTTCGCGATGCCAAGCGGTCATATGGTGTTGTCGATGAGGAAAGATTTTTGCCGTGCGATTGCAAAACAAGTGACATCCCGATTTGAATTTTCGGGCTTTGCCGACTCCCTGCCTTTGACTATCTTGATTGAAAAATCAATACAGAAACGTTTGAATCTTCTTCAAAAGTAGTAGCCGTGTTCAATTCTGACTGAGGTACTTGCTTATGAATTTTCGAAAGTTTTTGATCTGGAGCGCGGTCTTCACCTTGTTTTTTGCGGTCGCTCGCGCCGAAGAGCAAACGCAGCCGGCACCTGCGCAAGCGCCTATTGAATCGGGAGACGGCAAGGCGGGCAATTTGCCATTATCCACCAAACCAGACAGCAAACCACCTGCTGAAAACACAGCTCCTTTGAAGATTGCCGTCATTGTGCCGGAACGAGTGGATGGCGAATGGTTTTGGTATTATTGGGGCGGGGGTAACCAGCACATCGTGCAATCCGCCATCGAGAAGGCGCTTGTTCGCGAGGGGTATCATGTGGTGGATGTCACGGCGCTTGGAAGCTGGCGCAACCTGGATGATCTGATCGGCGCCCGCACGGCGTCCGAGAAGGGCCGAGAACTGGGCGCGGATTTAGTTATTGCCGGCAAGGCCACGGCGGTGAGTGCAAGCCACTCGTTTGCATACGGGCTTCCCGTGGTCCGCGCGAACGCTGAAATTACTGTCCGCCTGGTTCGCACCAGCGACGGCAAGGTGCTCGCTGTCGAAGATGCCAGCGCGCAGGCTGGCGGGCAGTCCAGTCGCGCAGCCGGTCAGGACGCGCTCAAACAGGCCGCCTCCGCGATTTCTCGGAATATCACGTCGGCGCTCCGAAACTACGCTGCGCCCTGAGTTGGTCTTCAGATCGCGGCTAAGCTACGAGAACCAGTGCCCAATCAGGCGCCTTAGCTGGCTTTTTGGCAGATCGTAATTTCAGACCTGGAGCCGAGTGATCCGGGCGCATCGATTTTTCTCGAGATCCCCGCAGCAGGGCGAATCATGTCGAACAATCCGAATAACGGTGGGGAGCAAAAATGGGAGAGTAGCGGAATCGATGCCCGATCCAACCTCGGATCGAGTAATTCCCCCTTCTCCCGATTTCTGCGCGTACGAACGTTTCCCTGTGGGTTGGGGCAGGAAAGTGCTCCCGGAGGGACTTGAACCCCCACGCCGTGAGGCACAGGATCCTAAGTCCTGCGCGTCTGCCAGTTCCGCCACGGGAGCATCGAAGGGGAACGTATCCGCCACGATCGGGGCTTGTCAAATCGTCGGTGAGTTCGCTATAGGGATGACGATTTCATCGTGGAAGACTAGCTCAACTGGCAGAGCAGCTGACTCTTAATCAGCGGGTTCAGGGTTCAAGTCCCTGGTCTTCCACCATCTTCGAGCGCTCCAAATCTCCTGGAAACATTTAGAAAGTCACGAAATCGAGCGTTCTTTGATCGATCCCCCGGCTTGGGGACTCTTTTTTCCGAATTCTCACCCCTCGCCCTGTCACTTCCGCTCGTTTTTCCAAAAGAAGAAAAGCATTCAGAAAGCAGCATACAATCCAGCCGCTGAATTCGTTCACCGTTCCACCGGGATAACGATCCCGCGAAGAATCAGCCGCTGGCACAGCACAAAAACCACGAGCGTCGGAATAGCCGCGAGCGTCAGCGCGGCGAATATGATCGGCGTACCGAAAAACTGTTGCAACTGATAGATGTGCACCATCAGGGTCCACATCGACTCGTTCTGGCAGACCAATAGGGCAAACAGGAACGCGCCATAGGCGGCCTGGAAGGCATTCAGCGCCACAACCGCGAGAATGGGTGCCGAAAGGGGGACGGTGATGGAGAAGAACATCCTCAGCTCGCCGGCGCCGTCCAGCTCGGCCGATTCATAGAGGTCTCGCGGGAGGCTGTCGAAAAAGCCCTTGAGCAGAAAGATGGAATAGCCGTTTGCGGCCGTCGGAACGACCAACGCGGCAAATGTATTGAGCCAACCCAGCTCCCTGAGCATCAGGAAAGCCGGAATTTGAGTCACCTCCGCCGGAAAGGCCATCGTCGCCATGAGAAAAAACAGCGCCTTATATGTCCATCGCGGCTGGTAACGGGACATTGCGTAGGCCGCGAGCGGGTTCACGATGAGCGCCGTCAGCACGGCGAGCGCGCAGTAGACGATGGTATTCCAAAAGGCGCGTCCGTGCCCGGCCAGATAATCCCATACGATCCGATAGTTCCGGGTCATGAGGTCGCGCACGATTTCATTCCGATGTTCGCGGAGCAAATGCGCGTCATATTCAAGAATCGGCATCGCGGCCTTTTCCGCGACTGAGGGATCTACCCCCCTGCCGACCAGCCAGGCACGCCAGCGAAATTCAGGAGCGTCCAGAGAAATCCCATCTGGCGAGTCCATCTGAGACAGGAAGGCCTCGACATCAGCGACGGGCGTACCTGCGGCATCATGAGGCGGAAAGCCGATATCTTCCCATGAGGCGTAGGCAATTTGGTGCGCCTGGCGAAGGGCATCCAGTTCCCCGTATCGAGACTGCAAAAATTGGCGGTATGCCGGCAGCAGGTCTGGATCAAATCGAACAAAGCGGGCAGGCACGGTGGATCGAACAAATGACCACCAGTCGGCTCTCGCGTTCGGATGAGCCGGCGCTATTGGGGAAAGCTGGATCTCCCGGATAGACCTGTAGTTTGTCCCCCACGATTCATTGATTCGCTGCACGGCTCCGGGGTCACGGCCGTACAAGGCGGTAAGATAGCGGGTCGCGAAGACTCCGCTCAGGGAGACGGGGATGAAATACCGGCGCGGCAGTTCCTCACGTAGAGCGGCGTAGGTCCGTGCGAAGGGGCCCCGCGGCGGCTGATAGGCGCGATCCATCCACCGCTCAATCGGGAGCCTCACGGGCAGGTCTCGCCGAACCGCCTCCGGGAAGTCACGGCGAAGCCTCGCCATGTAGAGGAGAGCGACTTCCGGAATCGTTCGAAACCCAAATCCGTGGCCGAGCTGCACAAAATGGGCGGGCCACGTCGGCATGTCTTCGTTCAGGAATTCGAGCCAATCCTCGAGACTGCCAGTTCCCGTTCGGCGTTCCGGCAGCCGGATGGTCTCAAACGAATAGGGCGGCCGTCCATCGGGCTCGGTGTAGCCCGTGGCCGATTCGAACCAGTCGAGCTGGCCACCGTACCGCTCATGGAGAAATTTCCGGAATAGGGCGGTCTCTTCGCGGAGAAATTCCGGCAGCAGCGCCTGCGAACGGATATCGATCTCGCTTTTGAATGAGCCGGATAGCATCAACAGGAACGGGTAGACCGTTCCTGCCGCACCGAGAGCCAAGACCGCGTACATGCCTGCGACCAGAAGGCGGCCGCGGAAGGTCTTATAGGCGCTGGTGTGAAGAATCGGCATCGTTCAACGTCGGGCCACGCGGAATTCGACCTTGTTGAGAATTTTAAGTTGGTAGGCGGTAAAGCCCATCAGCAGCACCCCGAGAATCCACGCCATCGCCGTGCCCTGCCCGAATTCCAGAAAGAGGAAACTCCGCTGCCAGATCTCGTAGCCTGCCACATGCGTGGCGAAATTCGGGCCGCCGCCCGTCATCGCAAGCACAGCATCGGTCGATTTGAAACCGAAAATCACCGCCCCCACAGCGTTGATTACCAACAGGGGGCGAAGGTACGGGAGAACGATGTAGCGCAGTTTTTGCAGGAACGATGCGCCATCCATCTCCGCCGCCTCATACAGTTCGTCGGGCACGCTCTTCAGTGCCGCCAGATACAAAATTGATCCCGGCCCCAAATGCGCCCACGCAAGCGGGAAAACGACGCAGGGCATAGCTAGCCGCGGATCTTGGAGCCAGACCTGAGCGGGAAGGCCCAAAACGCCGAGAAGCCGATTGAGCCAGCCTTCGGGGGACGGGTCATAGATTCCTCGCCACATGAAGAGAATGACGACGCTGGAGACAACGGCTGGAAGGTAAAAGAGGGTCCGGAACAGTATCCGTCCGCGAGGTATCTCCTGCAGCAAAACGGCGAGAAAAACCGGCGGGAAAAATCCGAGGGCCATCCAGAGCGCGCAAAAATACAACGAGTTGGCGAGCGACCGCCAGAATCGGCTGTCGTAAAGAACGTCAGCGAAATTGCGGATGCCGACCCAATCGGACTCACCGATCAGGCTGTAATCCTGAAACGCCATCAGCGAGCCGCGTGCGAGCGGATAGTATTGCCACATCAGAATCAACAGCAGAGCCGGGGCGACGATTAGAGCCGGGATTCGCTCGCGGTGGGGCTGCGCCGAAGTGGAGCTCGATTTTGGGATGCCGCGACGCAGGCTTCGAAATACAAAGCGGATCAACACTGCAAAGGTGGCGGCGACGAGTCCCGCCACGACCCAGCCCGTCCGGTCGCGCGCGATGCGTTGCTCTGGCGGCATCACGCCGAGCATCCGTTCATTGGTTTCTCGCACCGCGGCCCGCAGTTCCTCCCGAATGCGCTGCCGCCGCTGTTCCTCTGGAAGTTTGCCGAGGTCGGCGTGCAGGATCCGCTCGAGCGGGCGGGTCAGGTAGGCGTACACATACTGGCAGTTTTTGCCGTAGGGCTCCGGCGTCCCGGCGGCGAGGGCCGTGCGAAATGCCTCTTCCAGACCCGCCGGCGCCAGCGCGGCGAGGTGTTCGAACCCGCATTCGCGGAGCCACGAAGGGCTGACCGTCCGCCACGCCCCCTGTTCAACCATGCTTTCGGTGAAGACGCGCCTCGCCTCCGGCCCGCTCATGAATTTGATGTATTCCCATGCGGCCCGCCGAACGGCCGGATCCTTTTGACCCGCGAAGAGGCCAAACATGCGGGCGTTCACCTCCGCGCTGGATATGTCGGTCGGCCCGCGGGGAACCGGCGCGACACCAATCAGCTGCGGATTCGCGCGTGTCATCTCGCCGCTGCCAAGATAACTGAAGATCATCGCGATTCGGCCGTTCTCCCATCGGACGCCGATGTCGGCGCCCCGATAGACGATGGGGCCCTCGCGACCGTCTTTCGCCACTCGCATCCGATGCAGTGACTCCACAAACGCGAATGCCTCGACGGCGGCATCCGAATCGAACGCCGCTCGCCATTCACCGGTGGCGTCTTGTTCGACGATTTTTGCGCCCGCGCTGCTGAGGAATGAAAACATGCCGTAGGCCGCCTGCGTGCCGGTGGGGAAGGCGAGCGCGAAGACGCCTTTGGCGGGATTGGCCACCCGTCGCGCGACGTCCACCAATTCCTCCCACGTCTGCGGAGGCCGATCCGGATCCAGCCCGGCGGCGGCGAACAGATCGCGCCGATAATACAGGGCCGCCGCCAGCACCTGATAGGGCATGGCCCAAAATCGCGTTTGCCCGTCTGGGCCGGCCCGCTGCACGACGGGCCGGATGGTCGGGGGAATACGCGCCGCGAGGTCCTCCTCGCTCAGCTCGGCAACAAATTCATCCAGCGGCGCCAAAAAGCCTCGACGGATGTACGTGTCCGACTGCCGGAAGTTGACGTAAAGGACATCCGGCGCCGTTCCCCCCGCGATCGACATCAACGGCGCCGCATCCATGACATCGCCCTCGATCCGAAGCGGCGTCGCGCTCTCGAGGCGGATGTGGGGGTGCAGCTCGCGAAATCGCTGCAACACGCGGTACTCCGCCACTCCGGCCGGATCGGCCGCCTGCGGCCGTGGGAGCTGGAAGACGCGTACTGTCACCGGCTCGGCCGACGTCGCACTCGCGCTCGCCGACAGTATCGCTGTTGCGGCCACCGCAAAAAAGAGGGCCGCCACGACTGCCGACCGGCACAAGCGCCCCCAATTCCTTCGGGACCGGTCCATCGCCTCGGATCCGGCTACGACGCGTACATGCGCCGAACGGGATAGACCCCCAGCAGGTCCATGCGCCGGGCTGCCAGGCGGGCCTCCTCCAACGCCGTGGCCACGCGCGGTTGGCGGGGATGGCCCTGGAGATCCACCACGAACAGATACGATTTGGGCTGACCCACGATGGGCCGCGATACGAGGCGCGTGAGATTGACATTCGCGCGTTTGAATGCGCCCAAAAAATCGAAGAGGCTGCCGGGTCGGTTCTCGAGCATGACCAGCAAACTGGTTTTGGAACTGCGCGGGTTCGGGCGGCCCGAGGGGCCGACCACGATAAACTCCGTGATGTTCGGCGCATCCGTTTGGACCGGGAACTGCAACACGTCGAGCCCGTACCGCCGCGCGGCATCTCGCGTCGCCAGTGCCGCCGCTCCGGGCTCGGACGCGGCCTTTTCCGCCGCGGCGGCCGTGCTACGGGTTTCGCGGACGGCCACGCCGTGCAGGCTCCGCCGGATCCACGCCTGGCAATGTTGAAGCGGGACATAGTGCGAGTACAGGGTCCGAACCGGTTCACCTTTGCGGCCCACCAACGCGAGTTTCACGTTCAGCGAAAGTTCCTCGCGAATCTGCAAAGTTCCCGCATGGGCCACGAGACAATCAATGGTTTCAAAAATAGTCCCGCCCGTCGAATTTTCGAGCGGCAACACGCCCAACCGGTTTCGCCCTCCCTTGATAAACTCGAATACGTCGTAGATGCCCGCACAAGGGACCAACCGCGATCCCGAACCGAACCGCTTGCGCGCGACCAGGTGCGAAAACGTTCCCTCGGGTCCCAGATATCCTACAGCTTTCATCCGGTGGTCAAGATGCACTGCCTGCCGCCGGACATTCAAGCCCCGCCAGAGACCGCGGCTTGAAAATAATGGCGTCTTTCCCTTAGATTCTCGAATCAGGTCGGCGCGCGGAGCCGGGGCGTGGCTCAGCCTGGTAGAGCGTCAGCTTTGGGAGCTGAATGTCGTCGGTTCAAATCCGACCGCCCCGAGTCCGCGCGCCGTCCCTTTGCACTATGTCGGGATCTGCTGAAGAAATACCGGTTGTTTTCCGGTCCGCTGGACAGCAAATCGTCGGGATCTGGCACCGACCCGACGGAGAGGGCCCCTTTCCCGCCGTTGTATTCCTGCATGGTTTCACGGGGAACAAGGCTGAATCGCACCGAATTTTTGTGCAGCAGGCCCGGCGGCTGGCACGTATCGGGATCGCGTCATTGCGCTTCGATTTCCGCGGCAGCGGCGACAGCGAGGGTGAATTTCGCGACATGACCATCTCCGGCGAGATCGCGGACGCTAGGGCGGCGTTTTCATGGGTGGTCAGCCGGCAGGACGCTGATCCCAACCGACTCGGCTTGCTTGGGATGAGCCTTGGCGGGCTTGTCGCCGCCTACACCGCGGCGGAACGACAAGACCTCCGCGCCCTAGTTCTGTGGAATCCGGTGGCGGACGCCGCTGCCGCGCGCGAGCGGCGGCGCACAGCGACATCCGACGCAGAGCTGCGAGAATTCGGCGTCGTCAACAACGCGGGCTATGCGGTTGGCCTGAATTTTCTGGCCGAGTTGGATCGTCTGGATCCCGTGTCCGCCCTCGCGCCGACTCAGGTCCCGGTCCTGATCGTCAACGGAACAGCAGACGACGTGGTTCCGCCGTCCGATTCACGGGCTTATCGGGATGCACTATCCGCAAAAGGCGCTCGCTGTCGTCTCCACGAAATTCACGGGGCCGACCACACGTTTACCGCATTTCCCTGGACGGAAGAGTGCCTCACCGTGACTACAGACTGGTTTCGGCAGTGGTTATTGCCAACCGAATCCCGCGGAGCACAGTGATTTGGGCCAGTCGAATAATTTCAGCCATCGGGGAAAGTCAGGTTCGAAGATGGCCCACAGTGGCGGATCTGCGGAACGTCTGGCAACAAACGGCGGTGGGTGCAGAGGTTTATTCTGTGCTTTCCGGTGGGACCTAGACCCCGAAATCCGCCTGTGAATGCGCCCTGAGCCGAAAATCGATCCGGTCCTAGGGTTTTCCCGTATCTCCACGTCTCCCACTAGAACGGCTGTATGCGAAAATTCGACCGGACTGCTGGCGAGGGTGGCTGGGGAATCGATGCCCTACGGATTCCGTACCTACTCGAACGCCGATTTTTTGTTCTACCATTGTCTGCCCATTCGAAGCAGTATTTAGGCGAATCGGAGCGGAGTCTGGCGAAACGGGTTTTGAGCCTTGGGGAAAGGAAAATTTGCGATTTTTCTAGGAAATTCTGGGTTTTTTGGGTGGTGGTGGGAGTAGGATTCGAACCTACGAAGGCGTAAAGCCGTCAGATTTACAGTCTGATGCGTTTGGCCACTTCGCTATCCCACCGTCGAACGAACTGTCCGAACAAAAGAGCGTCTATACCGGATCCTTACAGGGTTGGCAAGGGAAGTCGTAAGGCGTCTCACGACTCTTTGAAAGGGTCTATTGGCTTACTGGATAGAATCGACTGAACGTCGGCTGAGGGAGTAGCGCTGCAAGGATGTACGCCGAAAGAATCAGAACGAGCGGATAAGGCTTAAGGAGACGCTAAGCAAAATCGCGTCGCGTTTGAGGTTTGTGCCGAGCATTGCGCGGCAGTCGAGCCAACGGTCGGGGTGGAACCCGACCCTCCAGATATGGACGTGTTGGAGGGCGCCATTCCACCGGCGCCAATGGAGGGCCCGGTTCCACCCGGGCCGTCGTCGATTTGATTTCTGGCCGACGTGGAAGTCGGCCCTCCAAGGGTCGGGGTGAAACCCGACCCTCCACGAATTGGATTATTCATCACACGCTTTGGGCTTTTCGAGGCCTGTTCGCCGAAGCTTCAGCGAAGGCGGACGGGCGCAGGCCAGCTCCATGACGGCCTCATAGACCGCATCCAACTACCGGCGGCACAGAAACTCAATTGAAACGTCGTCTATGAATCCCCTGTATGAATCTCCTGTTTGGAATATGGGTCGAGTGCCTTGCGCAAGGCCTGTAACGTGCGCATGGCGTCGTTGTAGTGCTTGAGCGTGTATTTGCCATATTCCCACTCGTCGAGGAGAAACAGATGCTCGCGATTCCGCCAGTCCCACAACTCGTCAAGCGACTTCTTGAGTTCGGCGGAAATCATGCCGTGTTTCACCATGGCTTCGGTGCGTTTTTTGAATGAGGTTTTGTTGTCGCAAATATTTCGCGCGGCGTCCTTGGTGATACTCTCGCAGAGGTTGCCGACCAGACAGATGCCCTCTTTGATGATCATCTCGCGAGCTGTGCCCCACAAGTCCGTGCGGTTTAGAAGCCAACGATAAACGTCGGACAGGATAAGCGTGTAAGCGATGTTGCGGCGGAGGTTTTCGTCTTGGATGAACCAATACTTCTCTCGGAAATGGGACGCAGTCCTAAGGTAGCCACGAGGGAAACGTATCTTGATGGGTTTTTCACCCTCGGCCTTGAGCCGATTTTCCAATTCTTGG
>JANWZO010000032.1 GCA_025054615.1 Kiritimatiellia bacterium | reverse complement strand
CGCCGCTGGCGTAATTATCAATACCGACCGCCGTGCTTCCGAATCCGGTGGCGTCGTTGAACGCGCCAAGGGCCGTACTACCGGATTCGGACGCAACATTATTCACGCCGAACGCAGAGCTCCATTCCCCAATAGCTTCATTCTCATTACCGACCGCCGTGCTGGCGAAGCCGGTGGCTCGATTGGTGTAGCCAAACGCGGAACTTCGCGGGCCGCTCGCTGCGTTGGTAATCCCCACCGCAACCGAGTTATTTCCACTTGCCACGTTGTTCTGCCCCCCCGCAACACTAGGCGTTCCGCTCGCGACATTTCCAGTCCCGCCCAGGTCGTGTTGTCCAAGCGCCAGGGATCCTGAATATATCAGCGCGATCGCTGCAGATGTGATTTTGGCTGACAGTGTCTTTTTCATAGTGTCTCTTTTGGCCTCCCTATTTGGACTGAATATTCTCTACACTGAGTAAATAATGAATGAGACGGTCAAATGTCTCCAATCTTCATACAGATCAATCATCCCCCCATACACCTGCCTGCTGCAAAACTGCCAATATGACCTCTTGTTGTAATGCATACGCTTTGCTGTTTGAACGGTCAATAGAAATTTTTTAATTGGTTCACGAGGACGCGATCAACTAGGTCTATATTTTCGGGCAGCGGTGGATCGAGTTTCATTCGGAAATCGAATCCGGTTTATGTGCGGGCGAGAGTGCTTTGACGTCCACCCATGGAATGGAGCGGAGTCCGTCATGCACGCTCGAAAGGTTTAGATAAGGAGTGCGGGGAGCGGTAAATCCCTCAGCCTCAACGCGTCGATAAAGCGTGTGAACAATACATTAAAATGCTCTAAGCTCCTGGCTGAACCGTCGGGCGTAAACACGCTTCGAGAACCTAAAGCCGGAGGAATGTTCGGTGGAGTGATACCGCAGAGGCTTCGTTCCTTATCTGTCGTGCCGAAAGCGCTTGCGAGCCTTGAGCATGAGCCGATGAACGCGGCGGAAGATTCAGTCCCGAATCTGCACATGCCGCCAGACAGGGGGCACGGCGGATTCGAGCCGCTTATTCCATCGCGAATCATCCGCTGCTGACGCCATCCGGCGCACCTTCACAGCCGCAAACCGCGCATCTGGCTCTCGACCTCGGCGTTCGTCTCGCGATCACCTAGGCAAAAGCCATCCCTTCGGCCCGACCCGATGGAGTGGAGGCCGAACACAACCAATAAGTCAGAGACATCGACCGCAGAGATCCTGCAAGTCGATCCAGCCGGAAGCTCCCTGGATGCTTGGATTCTGTAGAGCCGCTGCCCGATTTGCCGTTGGCAAGTCATGGCAGGCGCAATAAAGTGAAGGCATGCCTCGCGCGTTGTTTTTGCAGTGGAAGCAGTATGTAGAGCAAACACGTTCGCAGGAGTCTCGGGAATCGATTTGGTCGCCGAATCCGCCCTGGGCTCCGAATGCGGATGTCTTCGAGGGGCCGGAAGGGTTGGTTGTCCGGGTCGAGATCGCCGGCGTCCCTCCGGATTCCATTGAACTGGTTGTCGACGACCGCGCTTTGCTCGTACGGGGCGTCCGCAGAGAGCTCCACGCCGGGCAGCCGACCACCGGTTATCGATATCGGCAGATGGAAATCGATTTTGGCCCCTTCGAGCGCGTGATCCCTTTGCCGTTTCCGGTGGATGGCGACCGGTCTCGCGCGACGATGCAGCAAGGAATGCTCACCGTCACGCTTCCTCGGGCCGCCGCTCGCACGGCGTATGCGAAGATCCGACTGGGAACCGAGCCGTGAGCGCCGATCCGTCGAAGACCGAAACACCGCAGCCGTCCCCGCCATCCGCGGAAGGCAGCCGTGAGGCCCAATCGGGGACTCCGCCGGAACTCTTGCCGGTCCTTCCGCTCAGCGACCTGGTGGTATTCCCGGGAATGATTGCGCCGGTAGTGGTCAACACCCAGCGCTCCATAAAGCTGATCGAAGACGTCGGCGCCTCCAACCGTTTTTTGATTGCGGTGCTGCAGAAGAACCGCGATCTGCCAGACGACCAGGTGTCTTTTCGGGATTTGATGGCGCACGGCTGCGTCTGCCGGCTGCTCAAAATGCTGCGATTCCCGGACGATACTGTACGCGTACTGTTGCAGGGCGTCGCACGATGCAAACTTATCCCGGATGGTGAAGTAGGTCAGTACCTTCGGGCGAGGTATCAGACACTGGATGATGAGGGTCCCAGCGACTCCATTGAAGTTGTCGCTCTAGCGCGTAACGCGTCAACCCTCTTTCAGGAAATCATCACGATGTCGCCCACGCTGCCAGATGAACTGAAAATCGCGGTGGTCAACATCGAGGATCCCGGCCGGTTGTCGGACCTGATCGCGGCGAACTTGAACCTGACCCTGGAAGATCGTCAGAAGCTTCTCGAGGAAAACCGTCCAGTGGAGCGGTTGAAAATTCTGGCCCCACTGTTGAACCGGGAACGCGAGGTCCTGCGGGTGGGGAACGAGATCCAGTCGCGCGTCAGCCAGGTTTTTTCCAAATCGCAGCGGGAATACTTTCTAAGGGAACAGCTCAAGGCGATCAAAAAGGAGCTGGGCGAGTCCGATCCTCAGCAGCTCGAAATGAACGAGCTGGAGGAGAAGATTGCGAAAGCGAAGATGCCGCCGGAGGTGGAGAAGATCGCCCGGAAGGAAATGGCGCGGCTAGCGTCCATTCCCACCGCCTCGCCGGAACAGGGCATCATTCGTTCTTATCTGGACATCCTGTGTGAATTGCCGTGGTCGGTCGTCACGGAAGATCACCTCGACATCGGGCGCGCCGCGAAGATTCTGGACGAAGACCACTACGACCTGAAGAAGGTCAAGGACCGAATTCTTGAATACCTTTCGGTGCTCAAATTGAAGCGCGACATGCGGGGTCCGATTTTGTGCTTTGTCGGGCCTCCGGGCGTCGGGAAGACCTCCCTAGGGCAGTCAATCGCGCGCGCGCTGGGTCGAGCCTTTGTCCGGATTTCGCTCGGAGGGATTCGGGATGAGGCGGAAATTCGTGGCCATCGCCGCACCTATATCGGCGCGATGCCGGGCCGCATTATCCAAAGCCTGAGAAAGGCGGGCACCCGCAACCCCGTATTCATGCTCGATGAAATCGACAAGCTCGGCGCAGATTTCCGCGGTGACCCGGCCGCCGCACTGCTGGAGGTCCTCGATCCTGCGCAAAACAATTCATTTACCGACCATTATCTCGACGCGCCGTTTGACCTGTCCCAGGTCCTCTTCATCGCGACGGGAAACATCATCGACACGATGCCGCCGCCATTGCGAGACCGGATGGAAATGATCGAAATCCCCGGTTACACGCTGCACGAAAAGATCTTCATCGCCACAAAGCACCTTATACCTCGGCAGATTGAAAACCATGGTCTCAAACCGGACCAAATTTCGATTCCCGAAGAAACAGTTCGGCGGCTAATCGTGGATTACACGCGCGAGGCCGGAGTGCGCAACCTTGACCGCGAGCTGGCCGGACTATGCCGAAAGGCGGCGCGTCGAGTCGCCGAGGGCCGCGCGCGCTCGGTCGTGGTTCGGCCTGAACTGCTGCGGAACTGGATCGGCCCGATTCGCTTCGAATCTGAAAACGCCGAGAAGAGGACTGTCCCTGGTGTGGTAACCGGCCTGGCGTGGACATCCACCGGCGGCGACATCCTGTTTATTGAAGCGACAAAAATGGCCGGCAAGGGGAACTTGATCCTGACGGGGTCTCTCGGCGATGTAATGAAAGAGTCTGCACGTGCAGCGCTCAGTTATGTGCGCGCCCATGCGGATGAATGGGGGCTCGATCCCAAATTCGCGGAACACATGGATTTTCACATACACGTGCCCGCCGGGGCCATCCCCAAGGACGGGCCATCGGCCGGTCTCGCCATGCTGGCGGCACTGGTATCCCTGCTGACGGGCAGACCCGTGTCTTCTCACATCGCGATGACGGGAGAAATCACCCTGCGGGGCCGCATTATGCCCGTCGGCGGAATCAAGGAGAAGGTGCTCGCTGCCGCGCGCGCTGGAATACGGGAGATTATCATGCCCGCGTCGAACCGTCGGCACCTGGACGATGTGCCGGCTGAAATCCGAAAAACGATGCATTTCCACTTTGTTCAGCAGGCAAACCGCGCTTTGCGATTCTTATTTCCGGCCAACCAACAGCGGAAGGTGACCCGTCCATGAGGGCCCTCCCCAGCCTGGTGGCGGCTCTCTGCCTAAGTCTTGCGTTTGAAGATTCCGGCGCGCTTGCGCAGCTGCCGCCAGCAAGAAACCTGCTGGACGGCGTCATTGCGGCTCTGCCGGATGTCCCTTTGCGCGTCACCGGCGAGTTAATTGCGCGCGCGCGACCTGACGCGCCGGAACTCCGGCGCCGCGTTGAGATGCTGCTAGATTGGCAAGCGGAGCCGCCAACCGCCCGCTATACCTTGCGCGACGCCTTCGGCAGCCCCCTCTTCCACCTGGCCGTCACTTGGCGCGATCCCCGCTCACCGGAATACCGTTTCTTCGAGGGTAATCCGCTCCGAGCGGCGCCCGTCCCCCCCATGACGGACCCCATCCCCGGCACGGATCTAAGCTGGCTGGACCTCAGCCTTTCTTATCTTTGGTGGCCAAATGCGCGGACGGTCGGTCGCGAAGATGTCCGGGGACAGTCGTGTTGGGTTGTGGATGTGCCCGCGCCGCCGGATGTTTCGGGAACAGCCGGCGTTCGCCTCTGGATCGGGGAGCGAATCCGCGCCCTGTTGCGCGCCGAGACCTACAATGCGACCAACGAAGCGGTGCGCCGGTTCGAGGTCAAAAGCTTCAAACGGATCAATCAACGGTGGATGATCAAAGACATCGACGTCGTCAGCCTGCCGGTGAAATCGCGGAGCACGTTGCGCATTCAGACGGTAGAGGACCGGGAGCGCCGCTCCTTCCTCCGCGAGGGGGTATCGGATCCGCACGCTGGAAACGCCAGTCAAATCGAAGAACTCTCCGAATTCCGAGGCCAGGATCCGGATCTAGACCAAGACGAGCTCAGTGAACCGGATGAAATATCTCCCATCGAGCCGGTTGAAGACGCCCCCTCGCCTACCGCAATGCCAGTACAAGAATAGCCGCGACGGCCAGAAAAACTCCCACGTAGGCCGTGGCTGAAAGGACTTCGCGGAGGAACAACACACCAAGGATATTGCTCAGGATAATTGAGCTGGCGGCGAATAGGGCCATCGTTTTGCCCAGGGGGATATGGGCAAATACGTACAACTGGCCGAACATAGCGATCTGTCGGATCAGTTGATACAGCCAGAACCAGCCGGCCGTGAGCATCGACGAGTCAAATCCGTGTTTCTTCATGAAATACCGGCCCATGAAGTCGGACGTCGTGTACAGCACCTGCGTGCCGACCACGATTACCATTGGGTGGACAATCCACGTACTCATACGGAGCCTGATGTAATCCGGCGACGCGGGACCGGCAAGATGGAACGCGCGATTCGTTGAATTCGAATGAATTCCGGAAAGATTCTCCGGACTAATCCAGCGGATGCACGAAAAGTCCGGACCTCAGCTTGGGCTCGAACCACGTCGATTTCGGCGGCATGATGCGCCCGGCATCGGCCACGGCCATCAATTGGCGTACATTCGTCGGATACATGGAAAAGCCCACCGCGGCGCGTCCGCCATCCACACGCTTCCGCACCTCCTCCGCGCTTCCAAACCCTCCGAGGTAGGCGATTCGGCTATTGTTTCGAGGGTCTTCGATTCCGAGGATCGGGCCCAGCAGCCGGTCCTGTAACACCGAGACATCAAGGCGGGCGACGGGATCTGCGTTCGGATCTTCTTCCCATCTCAGTTCATACCACTGCCCTTGAAGCCGCATGTGCACGCAGCCACCGGTCTCGGGGGCATCCGCTTCGACAGCCCGAACCGCAAAACGGGCGCGGACCGCCTCGAGGAACGAGGAGGGCGACAGGCCGTTCAAATCGGCAACCACGCGGTTGTATGGAAGAATCTGGAGCTGGCTGGCCGGGAACAGCACGGCGAGGATCCAGTTGTAGGGCTCGTCGCCGCGGTGCTCGGGATTGGACGCCCTGCGCTCCCGACCCGCACGGGCGGCTGCCGCAGCCCGGTGATGACCGTCTGCCACATAGGCGACCGGAACCGCGTCGAACGCGCGTTGGAATCTATCTGGCGAGGGGATCGGCCATATCTCGTGCCGGATTCCATCCCGAGCTGTGAAATCGATTAGGGCGGGCTTTGTGGTGATCTCGGCGACCAACCGGTCAATCTCCGGGCGATCCTCGTAGAGGAGAAAGATCGGTCCGGTTTGCGCTCCGACCCGCAGCACATGCATCGTGCGGTCGTCCTCGGTCGGCTGCTTGGTTTTTTCATGCTTTTTGATGATGTCCGCGTAGTAATCGTCCACATGACAGCCGCCCACCACGCCCGTCTGCCGATGCGTCCCGAGCGTGAGCCTATAGAGAAACAAACCCGGCGGGCCAGGCTGCAATAAGTCGCCGTTCTGGAGCAGATGTTCGAGATTTCGACGGGCGGTCTCGTGATGAATACCCGTTGCCGGGTCAAAATCGGGCGGAAGATCCACCTCGGGGCGCTCAACATGTAAAAAACTTGAAGGATTCGAAGCCGCCTCACGGCGCGCATCTTCGAGCTCGCCAACGTCATAGGGCAGGCTAGCAACGGCCGCGGCGCGGTGGGGCGGAGGCTGCATCACACGGATGGGCTGAATGCGCATGGGTGTCTCCCGCTAACTGATTGACGGCCAGCGTGTGTAGCACGATCTGCACCGCCTGTCACGAACCACCCAGATCGAAAGATCGCTCGCCCGCCTCTCGGAATGAGCCGCCCACCAGATGTGAGCCCCACCTTTCTTTTTTGCCATTGCCCGCATTTTCGAACGCTCCTAGTCTGGGAGTCATGATGCTAGCGATCGCGGTTCTCTTGCTGTACGGTCCGATTGCCTTCGCGGAACACGATTCGTCCCTACCTGTGCCGTACGAGCCGCTGCCCCCATCTACGATCCACGGCCATACCAACGCGATCGTTCTCCAAAATCGGGTCGTCGAGGCCGTCGTGTTTCCAAACCTGGGACGGATCGGCATCTTCCGATTTCGCGGTGAGCAGAATGTGTTCCGGTTTGATACGAATCTGGCCGAACGGGCAGCGGCGGCAGTACAGCCTCCAGCGGACGGAGAGTGGCGAAACTTCGGGGGCGATTGGATTTGGCCTGTCGCCCAGAGCCATTGGCCCGCGCTGTTTGGCGCGCCGTGGCCTCCTCCGAGGATGTTTGAGGAAGCCGCATGGCGAGCCCATAGCTGGGTCAATCAGGACGGATCCCAACACGTCCTGATGGAAACCGAATTCGGTCCGCCACTCGAGATTCGCTTGAGTCGCACCATTTCACTCGCGCCGGACTCGGCGACCCTGACGGTTCGGCAGCGGTTGGAACGGATAAGGCCGTCTGACGCCCCCGTCTCTCTTTGGACCATCAGCCAGATCGCTAGCGCTCATCGGGCCGCGTTGGCGATTGAGACGAACAGTCTGTTTGAAGGCGGTTTTCGCGTCCTCGACTTTGCGCCGCCGGAACCAGCTCTGCTCCATCGGGCCGACCCAGAAGTGCTGATCGTGGATACACGGCATGCACCCGAACTGAAGATCGGAAGTGACTCGCCGCGGGCGTGGATCGCGGCGCAGCGCGACGACGTGCTGGTGTTTGAGCGAGCCAAGGGGCGAGTCGGCGCAGCAACTTTTCCGGATGGGGGTTGCCGGACGGAGCTTTATTCAAATCGGGGGCTCGGCTATACCGAAATTGAGACACTGAGTGAAGAGGCGGTCCTGGCGGTCGGCGAATCGATCGAAAACACTCTCACGATTTCGCTGCATCGCACCCCGCTTGACCTTGAGGACGCCGCCTTGGCCGAACGTCTCCGAGCGCTGGCCGGCGAACCGCCTTTCCGGAATGATTCGATCAACCCTTGAACAGCCTCAATCAGGAACACGATCCCGCGCCTTTGAGTTGGACCGAGTCCAGAAAGCGCTGGTTGGCCATATGCTAAGTGGGGTTCAGGCTCGAAGCCGGACTCGCTTCTGATTCAGAGGATTCGCGGCCCACTCCAAGCAGTTCTTCGACTTCTCGCTGCACGCGGTCCAACTCGGCAAGCTTGAGCTGCGGATCTGGGATCGCCAGCACCTCTCCGGTCTTGCGATGCTCGTAGATGCGGAGTTTGACACCGTCTTCCCGAATCTGGACGTCCTTCTCCACAAGAATTCGCTTTCGCTCCAGCAACAATGCCAGGATGTAGATGGCGTTCGCCTTGGAATAATCGTCCTTGGCCATGAACTGTCGAAGCAGCGACTCGGCGGTCTCTTTTCGGATCGGCTCCGGAGCGGGCGGGGGCGGGGCCCGATACACAGTGCGCCAATGGCTCAACACGTGGTCCGGGTGGGCGCGCTCCCATCCTTCGAGTGAATAATCAAGCCGCTCGTATCCCTCCGCGGTTCGGACGAGGCAACAAACAAGGGTTTGCCCGTCCACAAAAGGCTCGCCGGTCGCCGCACAGGCGTGGCCGACAGCCTTGATATCCCAATCCTGCGCCATCGGATCAGCCTTTCAGCTCAGCTTTGACTTTAGAAGCTCCCGAACCATTTGCGGATTGGCCTTGCCGCGGCTCAACCGCATCACCTGCCCCACCAGGAATTCAAAAGCTTGCTGGCGGCCCGCCTTGTAATCCGACGCAGACTTTGCATGTTCCGACAGGACGCGCACCACGATCTCCTCGATGGCGCTGGCGTCGGTGACCTGTGCCAGTCCCCGCCGGGCGACGATTTCCGCCGGATCACCGCCCTCAGCAAGCAGGATGTTCAGGACGTCTTTCGCGGTCGTACCGTTGATGGTTCGATTTTCCACGAGCCGGATGAGCGCGGCCAACTGGGCGGCCGTCAGCCGCAGCTCGCGGATCGTGGCGCCTGTATCCGCCACACGGGCAAGCAATTCAGTCATGATCCAGTTGGAGGCCGGTTTGGCTGGGGCGCCCGCGTTCACCGTTTCCTCAAAAAAGTCCGCTGTTTCCTTGTCGGCCACCAGTACGCCGGCATCGTAAGCCGGCAAGCCATAATCCGACATGAACCGGGCCCGGCGGGCCGCCGGCAATTCCGGCAGATCCGCCCGCCACGCTTCAATTTCCGAGGGGTCCAGCGCAAGAGGCGGCAAGTCGGGCTCCGGGAAATAACGATAGTCGTGCGCCTCTTCTTTCCCGCGCATGGACTCGGTTCGGCCGGCGACGTCATCCCAGCGCCGGGTTTCCTGAACGATCGCGCGCCCGCGCTCGAGCTCGCGGATCTGCCGGGGAATCTCCGACTGCAGGGCGCGGAGCACCCCTCGGAACGTATTCATATTTTTGATTTCGATTTTGGTGCCGAGCTTGTCGGCGCCAACCGGGCGCACGCTGCAATTGATGTCGCATCGGATATTCCCCTGCTCGAGGTTGCAATCACTGACACCGCCGTATTGAAGGAGCTGTTTCAGCGCCTGCAGAAAGGCTAGCGTTTCCTCGGGTGAGTGGAGATCCGGCTCCGTCACCATTTCCATCAACGGCGCGCCGGCGCGATTGAAATCGACGCCGCTCTCGCCATCGAGATGAATATTTTTGGCGACGTCCTCTTCGAGATGGATGCGCGTAAATCGGACGCGGCGCTTCTCGCCATCGTGCTCGAAATCAAGATGGCCGCCGACGCACAAAGGCTGGTCGAATTGGGAAATCTGGTAGTTTTTGGACTGGTCGGGATAAAAATAATTTTTCCGGTCGAATTTGCTCCGGAGGTTGATCGTGGCTCCCAGCATCAGGCCCGTCCTGACGGTCAGGCGGACGGCTTCGCGATTGATGACCGGTAGAGCTCCTGGATAGCCAAGGCAGACCGGACATACCAGGGTATTGGGCTCGGCGCCGAACTGGTTCGCGCAGCCGCAAAACATTTTGGAGCGCGTGCGGAGTTGCACGTGCACCTCGAGCCCGATGTCCGCCTGCCATTTCATGATTCGGCCCCCTCCTGCGCCTCGCCAAGCGCCGGCCGTTGGCGATGCCATGGCGTCGACTGTTCATAGGCGTGCGCTACGCGCAGGATCACGTCCTCTCGGAGGGCCGGTCCGATCACCTGCAATCCGATCGGCAGCCGCTCCGAGGTGAAGCCACAGGGCACTGAGATCGCGCAAATTCCGGCAAGGTTCACCGTCACGGTAAAGATATCGCTCAAATACATTCGGATTGGGTCCCCCGTGCGCTCGCCGAACCTGAAGGCGGGCGTGGGTGAGGTGGGCGTCAGCAGCGCATCGCAGACGCGGAAGGCGTCGTCGAACCCGGACCGTATCCACCGGCGGACCTTGAGCGCCCGAAGATAATATGCATCGTAGTATCCGCTACTGAGAACATACGTCCCGAGAATGATGCGGCGCTTCACCTCGGGCCCGAAACCCGCGGCACGCGTTCGCTCCGTCATGTCGATCGGATCCTCGCCATCGACGCGAAGCCCGTAGCGCACCCCGTCAAATCGGGCAAGGTTTGCCGAGGCTTCGGCGGTTGCGACGATGTAATAGGTCGCGATCGCATACTTCGTTTGCGGGAGGCTAACTGGCACTATGGATGCGCCGAGCGAGCGGCATTGGTCGACGGCCGCCCGAACGGCCGATTCGACCTCGGGGTCCATGCCTTCGATAAAATATTCAGCGGGCAACCCCAAGGTTAGCCCCTTCAGATCCCCCCGTAGGTTTGACGCAAACGATGTTGGAGGTTGGTTGAGTGTCGTCGAATCCCGCGGGTCGCAGCCGGACATGACATCGAGAAGGAGCGCCGCGTCTTCCACCGTTTTGGTCATCGGCCCGATTTGGTCCAGCGATGAGGCATAGGCGACCAGTCCATAACGGGAAATCCGTCCATACGTCGGCTTAAGGCCCACGCATCCGCAGAGGGCGGCGGGCTGGCGGATTGATCCGCCGGTATCGGTGCCGAGCGCGGCGAACGCGAGGTCCGCGGCCACCGCCGCCGCGGATCCGCCGCTGGACCCGCCGGGCACGCGTCCGAGGTCCCACGGATTGCGGGTGAGTTGCCAGGCGGAGTTTTCCGTGCTGGAACCCATGGCAAACTCATCCATGTTGAGGCGGCCAAGGAGAACCGCCCCCGCGCTACGCAGGCGGGAAATCGCCGTGGCGTCATAAAGGGACCGATATCCGTTCAAAATTTTGGACCCGCAGGTGCAGGGCCAGCCGCGCACATTGAGCACATCCTTGATGCCAATAGGCACGCCCAACAGCGGCGCGGCATCGCCGCGAGACCGCCGTGCATCCGCCTCGCGCGCCTGCCGGAGCGCATCATCCGCGTCATACGAAAGATAGGCGCCGATCTTCGGGTCGAGCCTTTCGATCCGGCGCAAAAGCGCCTCCACCACCTCCACCGATGAGACTTGGCCGGCCCGGATGTGACGCGCCGTTTCCGCTGCCGACCACGACGTGATCTCCCGTTCCGTCATTCGATAATCCGGGGCACAATAAATTGACCCAGCCGCGCCCGGGGCGCGTTGGCCAGAACCTCGTCGCGATCCAAACCGGGCTCGACCTCATCGCCGCGAACGACATTCACCACGTCGATCGCCTGGGTCATAGGCTCGATCCCGGACACGTCGACCTCCCGCAGAGCGTTTACATACTCGAGAATGTCCTCGAGTTGCCCCTGCAGCAGGGCGCGCTCGCGCTCGTCCAGCCGAAGCCGGGCAAGCCGGGCGACATAGGCCACATCGATCCCGCGCGCGGTGGAAGGGTTCTCCATGGGTTAATGATTACAACTCGATGGCGAAGGCGATGTTGGCGTGAATGTCATCCGCAATTTTGCGGACCACCGACGCCGGCACTGGCTGGTTGACTTTAAGGATGGCGATCGACTCTTCACCCTTCAAGTCGTGCGGATTCCGTACATCATCGATATTGATGCCCGCCTCGGCGAGCTCCATCCCGATCCGCCCAAGAACACCCGGCCGATCGCGGTAGGTAAAAACGACCGTATGGCCGTGAGGGACGAAGTACAGATTGTGGAAGTCATTGATGCGCGAAACCATCAGCGTGTTTTCCGCCACAGTTCCCCGGATGCTGACGGTTCGCATGGCCCCATGAGTAGAGCCACCGGTCAAGTCCAAGGTGATTGAGTTTTCGAACCCTTTCCGAGAATCCGTCTCGCGATCGTTGTAGTCGACGCCCATGTTGGACAGATACTTCGCCGCGGCGTCTGCGCCCATCGAGCGGTCAAACGACTCATCCAAGGCGGCGACGATCGGCGTGAGTAGCCATCGGGCATAGGGTTTGAGGGTGCCGTAGAAACTCGTCTCGATGAGTTTGAGCTGGGTCTCCGGCCCGAGAAAGGCGCGGGCGAGTTTGGCGAGCGTGTGAGCGAGTTCGACATACGCGCGGTCCAATCCCGGAGGTATATCGCGGTTCACGATGTACGGCGACATCCCCTTTTCATCGAATTCAATCAACTCCTGCGCGGCGAGGACGGCCGCCTTGGTGTTCGCCTCGTGGGTACTGGCGCCGAGGTGCGGCAACATGATGTCCGCGATGTCCGCCACCGATTTGGGACCCGGCTCATCCTTGGGATACACGTCGTTTAGGAACCGCAACTGTTTCTCCGCCTTGATGCGGCGCAGATCAGCTTCATTGATGATGCCGGCCCGGGCGCAATTGATCAGAGTCGCCCCGGGTTTCATACGCTCGAGCAACGAGGCGTTGACCATGCCGCGAGTTTCGTTGTTTTCCGGCACATGCAGCGTGACGTAGTCGGAGCGCTCGAACAGCGTGGGCAAATCCACAAGCTCCACGCCAATCTCTTCGGCGCGATCCTTCGAGATGACCGGGTCGTAGCCGATCAACTGGCATTCAAACCCGGAAAGCCGCCGCGCCACGAGCTGTCCGATGGCGCCCAGGCCCACGATGCCAACGGTTTTGCCGCTGATTTCCCGACCCATGAACGCCTTCTTCTCCCACTGCCCGGCTCGGCAGGAGGCGTCCGCTTTGATCAAGTGCCGCGCATCGGCAAGCATCATCGCAATGACTTCTTCTGCGACTGCATTCGCATTTGCGCCCGGCGTGGTCATCACATCGATGTTTCTCTTGCGCGCATAAACGGTATCGATGTTGTCGTAGCCGGATCCGGCGCGAATGATGACGCGAAGGGCAGGCAGCAGGTCGATGATCTCTTTGTTCACCTTTTCGCTGCGCACGATCAGGGCGTAGGCGTCCGGGTGGCGGCGGGCCAGCGAGGCCAGATCGGAGGTTTCCTCCATCACGACGCTGTAGCGGCCGGTGGCCTCCAAAATCTCCCTGACGATGGCGTTCAATTTGGTGGGGATGAGAACCTTTTTCATAGATATGCAATTCGAGTAATGTCGGGCGACCGTATCGCTGAATTCCCGTCGAATCAAGCACGGCCCATCAAATGGGGCGCGGCGCAAGCGGCGGAATGTCGGACCGGGCTTGGGCGTGGCAGATTGCGAGCGCTAGCGCGTCGGCGGAGTC
>JANWZO010000031.1 GCA_025054615.1 Kiritimatiellia bacterium | reverse complement strand
GAAGGCGTCCCTCCATATTATGGAGCCGGTTCCACCCGCGCCGTCGTGAATTCTATTTGCGGCCGACATGAAAGTCGGCCTTCCAACGGGAATGGAGGGCGCCGTTCCACCGGCGCCGGTGCGTATGGTCGGGGCGGAAGCCGACGTTCCAAGATCGTGGACAGATGATATCTTGACCCGCCAGTTTATTTGCAATTGGTGGGCGAACGGGTTACGCCGCCGGTGAAGGAAACCGGTTGGCGTTTGACCGCAAGAGGGCGGCGACATAGGTTATGAATTTGATGACGACGGCTTCGTTGCCTTCGCACCTTGCCCAGCTTCTGGAAAAGACGGGGTTGTTCCAGCCCGCGCAGGTGGAGGAACTTCTCGCGCGCCGGCGGCAAACCGACCGTTCTCTCACGGAACTCGTGGTGGAGCTGGGCTATGCCCGGGAAGACCAGTTCCTCCGGTCTTTGGCGACTGCGATGGCTTTGCCATTCATACGGCCCCACGAGGTAACTATTGATAAGTCGGTGCTCGACAAACTACCGACCAAGGCTGTCTTTCAGTACAATGTGCTTCCGCTGGCGATGGAGAATGGGGCGTTGCGCGTCGCTACATCGGACCCATTCGCGCCGGGATTGATCGACGCGCTTCGCCTGGCGTCCGGCTACCGGATCCGGCTTGCGCTAAGCACCTCGGCGGATATCGACAAGGCGGCGAAGCGGCTCTATGGCGTGGGGGCTGAGACGCTTGACAAGATGATGGCCGACAACCGGATCGAGGTGGCGGCCGAGGAGGATTTTTCCAAACAGGATCTCAGCGAGCTGGATCAAGAGGCGTCGGTCGTCAAATTCGTCAACCAGATCATCTGGGAAGCCTACAAGGACCGTGCGACCGATATCCATCTCGAGCCACAAGAAACCGATCTGCGAATCCGCTATCGCGTGGACGGGGTCTTGCACCAGACGCCGGTCCCGCCGCAACTGAAGCGGTTCCAGGCGTCGATCATCTCCCGCATCAAGGTGATGGCGAACATGGACATCGCGGAGAAGCGGCTGCCGCAGGACGGCCGCATCAGTCTGCGGATCCACGGCGAGGAGATCGACGTCCGCGTGTCCACGATGCCGACCGTATATGGTGAGAGCGTCAGTCTCCGGCTGCTCATGAGATCCAGCGGGCTACTAGGAATGGACAAACTCGGGCTGGAAGAACGCGATTCGCAAATTCTGCTCAAACTGATCAACAAGCCGCACGGGATCCTGTTGGTCACCGGCCCGACGGGCTCGGGCAAATCTACGTCGCTTTACGCTTGGCTGCACACGATCAATTCGGTGGATTTGCGGATCCTCACGATCGAGGACCCGATCGAATATGAGATGCCAGGTGTCAACCAGATTCAGGTCAAGCCGGAGATCGGACTCACCTTTGCGGTCGGACTTCGCCACATCCTGCGCCAGGACCCCGATGTGATTATGGTCGGCGAAATCCGAGACAAGGAGACCGCGGAAATCGCCATCCGAGCGGCGCTGACAGGGCATTTGGTCTTCAGCACGCTGCACACCAACGATTCCGCGGGTGCGGTCACCCGCCTGACGGACATGGGTATCGAACCGTTCCTGATTGCGTCGTCCGTAGAGGGTCTGGTCGCCCAACGGCTGGTACGGCGCCTCTGCACGCATTGCAAGCGGCCCTGGCACTACGACGAGAAATTTCTCCGCAGCATCAACTTTCCGATGGAGCGGCTGAAGGAGGGCCAGATCATGGAGGCGGTCGGGTGCGAGGAGTGCCGCGGGACAGGCTTCAGAGGACGGACCGGCATCTATGAAATTCTGGTCGTCAACGACCACATCCGGCCCTTGATTGTCAGCCGGGCCTCCTCCAACGCGATCAAGCAGGAGGCGATCCGACGCGGGATGCGCACCCTGCGGGAGGACGGGTGGACGAAAGTGCTGAAGGGCATCACGACGATCGAAGAGGTCTTGCGCGTCACCGAGGAAGATGAAGCCCTTTCGGAGTCGTAGGCAGCTCCCCGCCCAGCAGGGGGCCGAATGGCCGTTTCGCGGCTCGGCGGTCGGGTGCGGCTGCCGACTCTGACTGTCCATGCCCAAATTTGCCTACACAGCGCGGTCCATTGCAGGCGAGCGAACCTCGGGCGTCATCGAGGCGACAGACCGCCGAGCGGCCCTGATCCAGCTTGAACGTCAGGGTCTGGCGCCGATTTCCGTTCAGGAGGCTTCGGGCGCGCCTGCCGCTCCGCCAGCTCCGAAACAGTCGCCGGCCGACAAGAAGCGCCCACAGGCCGGGGCCGTATCCGCGTCGCACGCCACGCGGCCGCGCCTCGTCATTCGCCGGGATGCACGGCCCCGGATGAATCTGCGCGAAACACTCCTGTTCACCCGGGAATTGAGCGATCTACTCGCCTCGGGCATGACCCTCGGCAACGCGCTGCATACGCTCAGCCAGCGCCAGACCGGAAAGGGCCAGGATCGAATCATCGCGGCGCTTCGGGACGAAATCATCCGGGGCGCCAGTCTGTCCGACGCGCTCGCCCAGTGGCCCGAAACATTTTCGTCTCTCTACATCAATATGGTTCGCACGGGCGAAGCAAGCGGCAAGCTGGCGGAGGCGCTGGAGCGGGTGAGCGCCCATTATGAGCGGGTGCAGACCGCGCGCGAGAAGGTGGCCATGGCTCTCGTCTACCCAGCCTTCGTGCTGGGCGTGGGACTGCTGACCATGGTCTTCACGATGGTCTTTGTCGTGCCGCGATTTTCCACGATTTTCGAGGAGCTGGGCAGCACGCTGCCTCTCCCCACCCGGATTTTGATCGGGACGAGCGCGTTCCTGCTGAAATGGGGATGGCTGTTGTTGATCCTGATCGGCGTCGGCGTCTGGGCCCTCCGGCGGTACATCCAGACGCCAGATGGCGAACGCTGGTGGCACGCCCTTCAGCTCCGTCTGCCCGTATTCAAGCGGATCGTCACCGCGAACGCCTACGCGCAGTTTGCGCGTACCCTCGGCGCGCTGCTTCAGAACGGCGTGCCAGTCCTGCAGGCGCTCGCCATCGTTCAGGACAGCATTGGGAATCGCATCATCGCCGAACAGATCCGGCAGGCGCGGGAGCGCGTCACGGACGGGTCCACCATTTCCGGCCCGCTGGCCGCGGGAAAGGTGTTCCCGCCTCTATTGACCGACATGCTTGCCGTTGGCGAGCAGTCGGGTGACATGCCGGGAGCTCTCAGCCACATCGCGCGCCGCTATGACGACGAGCTGGACCGGAACGTCAAGGTGTTCACGACGATCCTTGAGCCGCTGATGATTGTCATCATGGCCGTTCTTGTCGGATTTGTGGCCGTCAGTATGCTAATGGCGGTTTTCGACCTCACCAGCGGGCTCAATGTGAAATGACCTCCGGGTCAACGGATTTCCAAACGCGGAAAAACGTTCCCAAATGAGTCCAACGTTTGTAAATCTTGTGATGTCCAATCTATGGGTATTCGGAGGGATCGCATGAAAAGATGGTTATTGAGTCGTTCGGCGTCGCGCGCGGGGTTCACACTCATTGAAGTTCTTCTGGTCGTGGTGATCATCGGAATTCTGGTGGGCGTGGCCGTACCGCGCCTGGGCGGCCGCGTGCGACAATCCCAGATTTCCGCCGCTCGAGCGGGCATTGAAAACATCAGCACGGCCCTGCGCCTGTACGAGCTCGACATGGGGACTTTCCCGAACTCTCTGCAGGCGCTGATCCAAAACCCCGGCGGGGCCGGCGGACAATGGCGGGGCCCATACCTGGAGAAGGGCATGCCCAAGGATCCGTGGGGCAATGATTACGTGTATGTGTACCCGGGCAATAACAATCCGGGTTCTTTCGACCTGAAGTCGCTGGGCCCTGACGGCGTCGACAGCGCGGACGACATCACCAATTGGGACACCGCGAAGAAATAGCGGTTGAGTTCGGCTCATCGGGACGTGGCGCCGAAAGGGCGGCCGACCGCTCGCTGAGGCGGTCGAAGCAGGGCAGCGTTCCTGCTGGCGGCCGCGCGGCATTTACCCTCATCGAGCTGCTACTGGTCGTAGCGATCGCGCTGATTGCGGCGGGCATCGCCGTACCGCTGTTTGCCCGCAGTTTCCAGGGATCTCAGTTACGGACGGCCGCCCGTCACATCGTCATGTCGGCCAAATACGCTCGAAGCATGTCGGTCCTGCGCCAGCAGTATATGGCCATCCTGTTCGACAAGGCGTCCGGCCAGATCGAGGTCGTATCGTTCGCCGACCGGAGAGCGCTGGCCGCGCGCGACAACTTCGTAAACACCCCCGTTGCGGGAGAAGACGGAAAAGATGGAAAATCGGAGGTGGCACCCGCCATCCGCAGCGAATTGCGAAAATCGCTGCCCGCGGACATTTCCATCGCGTCGTTTACCACCCGAACCGGAGCCCGGTCGCTCCAGGACATTTACTGGGTAAATTATTTTCCAAACGGCATGGCGGAGGGCTTCGAGATTGAGCTGGTAGATAAACTCGGCAAGCGCGCGCGGCTGCGCGTCGACGGGTTAAGCGGCGACGCAAAGGTCGAGTTTCTATGAATCTCACGCGCTTTCGTGGGGGAATTCGCCGCTTCTTTCGGTTCGGCAGCCGGGATGGCTTGAGCCTCATCGAGGTCCTGATGGCCGTCGTGATCCTCGGAACGGGCCTGGTATTCCTTATTTCGGCGGCCTCCCGTTGCGTCGCCGTGGCCCGAAAGGTGCGGAACCTTGAGACCTGCCGCGAGCTATTCGGGCGGGTCGAAGTAGAGAAGCCGATCTGGTTGGAAGAGGAGATTGAAGACGCTGCGGGTGAAGGGGCCTTCTCTGGAGAGTACAGCAGCTATCGGTGGCGCCGCGAGGTGGAGACCGTGGGCGACGAGAAGGACGGCCTCTGGCGCGTAACAACCACAATTTATTGGTCCGAACGGGGGCGGGAAAATTCCGAAACGGTCGTCACCTATGTACATTGGCCCAAGAGAAATTGAGTTGCGACGTACCGGTTTCCGCACGCTGCCGAGGGGCCGATCGGGCTTCACCCTGGTTGAGCTTCTGGTCGCCCTTGCCGTGGCAGCGGTCGCGATCGCGATCGTCTGGCAGAGTTTTGCCGCGATCACGCGGGCCTGGCGTCGCAGCATGCAGGTCGCGGACAATGTACGGCACGGCGACTTTGTGATCGATCAGCTTGTCTCGGCGCTGCGGTCGGCCGCCTATTTTCCGCTGCGCCCGGACCGCTACGGGTTCTGGTTGGAGAACCGCGGCGACCGGGACGTCGTGAGCTGGGTCACCTCGGGCACGGCCTTCATACCGCCCGATTCTCCCCTCGCGCTTGGCCTACGGAGGATCATGGTGGGCATCGAGCCGAACGAGGATGGCGTCGAAGCCTTCACCGTGCGGGCTTTCCCCCACCTTGCCGAGTCGCTCGAGCCACGCGACGCGGAGGCTTGGTCCGTCTCATCACGCGTGCAGGGGCTTGATGTGCGCATCTGGAATCCGGAGGAAGAGCGCTGGGAGGACGAATGGGAGGATACGAACAAAATTCCCGGTCTCGTGGAGGTCACCCTCTACATGACGCCTCTGGAACGGTATGAGCCGCCGATGAAGATCGCGCGGCTTGTGCAGATTCCGCTCGGCCCCGTCACGCTCGGCACTACGCCGGTCGCGACCGGCCAGCCGGGGGCGGAGGGCGGCGACCCCGATGCCCGGCAGGACGCCGGCGGCCAACCGCAGCAGAATGCCAATTCGTCGCGCGAAGAGCCTCGTGAGCGCACAAGAATCACGAGCGGACGATGATGGCGCCTTCCCAAACCGGTCCGGGTCGCGACCGAGCCGCGACCGAAGGCTCGGTGCTCATCGTTGCGCTCTGGACCCTCATGGTGCTGGCCCTGCTGGTGATTTCGATGGCCTTCGATATGCGCATCGAGGCGGAGATCGCCTCGCACATCCGCAAGCGGACCAAGGCACAGTATCTGGCGCAGGCGGGGGTCGAATGGGCAAAGGTCCTGATGACCAAACATGTAGAAATGCTCGACACGGGGGAATTGCGCGTCAATTCCAGCGACGACCCGGAGATGATCGCGCTCGCTCATCGGTTTCAGCACCTTGGAATGGGCTTCACCGGCCACAAGCACGAGCTCGGCGAAGGGCATTTTAACCTGTCGATCCTGCCTGAGCCCCGCCGCTGGAATATCAACGTCCTCGCGATGCAGGCGGCGACCGACGAGAGCGCCCGGTGTATTCTCGAAGAATTACTGGACCAGGCGGAAGTGCCGCCCGAGTTGTATGACGAGCTGATCGATTGCCTGATCGACTGGATCGACGCGGACGATCTCCACCGCGTCAACGGCGCGGAATCTGACGATTCGTTTTACAAGGAGCGCGGATACAAGGTCAAAAATGCCCCTCTCGAAACCGTCGACGAGTTGCGCCTCATCAAAGGCTGGACCGATGCAATCGTCTACGGCGGACCCAACCCCAACCCGGACGATCCGCCTATGCTGGGCGTGGCCCAGAAACTGACGGTCTGGGGGGAGGGCAAAATCGACGTCAACGACGCCGGCGATGAGGAGCTGCTTGCCATCTGCGAAATGGACGAACTTGTTTTAGAGGACATCAAACGACTCCGCCTCGGCCTGGATGGAAAGGAAGGCACCCTCGACGACGGAATCAAAGACCTCAACCAGGTTGCGGGAATGAAGCCTGAGATCGCCAAATGGCTAACTGTCCGCGATACCAAATTCGTCCGCTTGGTCTCCATTGGCGAGGTTCAGGGTGTGCGCGCGGGCATCTGGGCCGTTTTGCAAGTCAGCGAGGGGCAGATCACGCCGCTGTACTGGCGCGAAGAACCTATGGATTAACTGGCTGGATCACAAATCGGGCTGGCTTCCAGTTCGCGGGCTAAACTATACTGAATATTGTTCAAGCCCTCCGTGAGCTCACCGATTGATTTCTCCCAACCTGACGCACATCTTTTCATCCCCAGCGGCCGTCCGGCAGACGAGGTTTTCCCGCTTATTACCCATGTGGGCATCGGCGCGCATCCGGACGACCTCGAAATCATGGCGTTTCACGGGATCCGTGAGTGTTACAGGCGAACCGACCGGCGCTTTGCGGGGATCGTCTGCACCGATGGCGCTGGGAGCCCGCGCAGCGGGTCTAGCGCCGGTTTTAGCAACGCGGACATGAAACGGATCCGTCGCGAGGAGCAGATCGCGGCAGCCCAACTCGGGGATTATGGTCTGCTCGCGATGTTATCGCACCCGAGCGAGGAGGTCAAAGGGGCCGGAGGCTCCGCCCTGCGGGCGGACTTATTGGCCCTTCTCGGCCGAATGCGCCCTCAAACGGTTTATATGCACAATCCCATGGACAGGCACGAAACGCATCTTGCAGTCTTCGCGGCCACGATGGATGCGCTGCGGGCCCTGCCGGCCGACCGCCGACCGGCGCGGGTGCTAGGCTGCGAGGTCTGGCGTGGTCTGGACTGGCTGCCGACGGAATGGAAAGTCGCCCTGGACTTGAGTGGCGGCGAGGATTTGTTTCAGTCCCTAGTCCGCGTCTTTGACTCTCAGATTGCCGCGGGCAAACGGTACGATCTCGCGGCCTTGGGTAGGGCCCGGGCCAATGCGACATTCCTCGACTCGCACCAGCCCGACTCCGCGGAAGCGATCTGGTTTGCCATCGACCTTACGCCCCTTGTGAGGGACAGCGGCATCGATTTGCTGGCATTTGTCGAACGAGTTCTTTGCGATTTCAGCGCTCTCATCCGTGAACGGTTACGCCGATATGCCGGGCGCTCCGAATCATAAGTTGGCCGCAAAAATAGGCCGGTAAGCCTTGGATTTCGCATTGGAAAGCTTACTTTTACTCCTTTTATAGGGGCAAAGACAGCTCGACAACCAGCACATCGGGTCTCTGAGGCTTTCGCTTCCGCCTGGTGGGTATCGTTGCCATAGTAGCAGAGATTCTAGGAGCCGAACATGTGGACGTATGAGACCTCGTTGGTGTGGAACGCCGATGAAACAGGCACCGAGCGGGCCTTGGGTCGCCCCGATTGGGCGATCAGCTCGCCGCCGGAGTTTGGCGGAAAATCCGACAAATGGAATCCTGAGCTGATGCTTGTGGCATCGGTGGAATCCTGCTTGATGCTGACAGCCCTGAGTGTGGCCAAGCGCCAGAAGATTGAGATTAAGGCTTATTCGAGCCGGGCGACTGGACAGATGGCGAAAACGGCAGACGGCCTGCGGTTTACGGAAATTCGCGCCCACGTCATCCTCGAGGTCGACCTCGGGGTAGATCCGGCTAGAGCCGAGCAACTCATTCGGATTGCGGAAAAATACTGCCCGGTTTCGAACGCTTTGAAGTGCCCTCTGCACGTCACGGTGGAGGTCCACACGCGCTGACGTCATGGCTCGCCTGCCAAAGATTCGCGGCCTTACGCTGGCCACCCGGGTTACTTTGTTGCGGATTCTCGGCATTCCGGCCTTCGCCGTGCTGGTGATCTATCACTTGGTCGCCCTCGAGCAGGGAGCGGAGGATTCGCCGTACCGGTGGTGGGCTCTGGTCGTTTTTGCCATCGTGGCGGGCACCGATGCACTTGATGGCTATTTGGCCCGATCCCGGAATGAAGTGTCTCCGCTCGGTCGTTTGCTGGATCCGTTGGCCGACAAGGCCCTGTTGCTGTCCGCGTTAGTGCTGCTAACCCGCCCTGACCTCGAGCCGCTCACTCCCCACATTCCGGTATGGTACACCGGGCTCGTGATCAGCCGAGATGTCCTGGCCGTCGGCGGTTACTTTCTTGTCCGCCACCTGGCCGGAGCGGTTCACGTACAGCCCCGTTGGACGGGCAAGGTTGCCACGGTGTTGCAGATGGTGATCGTGCTCTGGGTCCTGTCGCAGGCGCCGGCGGATTACTTTTCCATCGGCGTGGCCGCGGCGGCGTTCTTCACGACCCTCGCTGGCGTGCAATATTTGATCGACGGCCTTCGACAAATCGAGACCGCTCACCGGGGTTGAGCTGCTGCCGGCGCGAGCGCGAGGTCGGGAGGACACTTGACCGGGTGGATCGACCACGCGCCGGCCTCCCGAGCCTCCCTGATTCGTTTCGAAAATTCACCCTGGCTTCGGACCCACCTCTTTTGCTCCGGCGGCATGTCAACCACGCGAAAGCCGAGATGGTGCGCCACCGTTGCGAACCACAGCTCGAGATAGACCGGAAACGGCTCGGCGACCGCCGCCACGGCATCAAAGGCCTCCCGGGTCCAGAGCGATCCAGTCCCTAACATGCTCAGCACCACACGCTTGTCCGCGCGGCAACTGATAGTTTCTAGGAAGCGAGTAAACTGGTGGTCCACGTCATGGTACAGCGCATGTGGATTATTCGTTCCATCCACACGGGCGACTGCGAAGCCCGCCACGTCGGCGCCGCGCCCGGCCAGATATCCCGCCCATCGGTCCACCAAATCGGGGACCAGCGGGAGGTGGTCATATTCCATAAACAAAACGTGGGTGTAGGACCTGCCTTTTATCCAGTTCGAAACAAGGGACCAAATGGGCACAAATGACTGCCGTTCACGCTGGTGGTCTCGTGTATTGATTCTGAATTCGGGCACTGGCAGACAGGGATCATGTCCTAACGTGCCGGCCTGATCGGCAGGCCCTCTAAAGAGAACCAGCAGATCCTCCGTCGGGCATACGGCGCGTCGCCAAGAGAGCCACGGGCGGCCTCGCTCCCCGCCGAGATGGGTGAGCACTATGCTAAGAACGGCGTTCACGGGGGAAGTCGACCGGCGGATGCCGGGTAAATCCGAGGCACTGGCGCCAATATGTCAGCCGCGTCTGTGGGAGGAAAACGGGAAGGAGGTTTTCCTTTACGCCAATAACCCAGATCCGGTTGCCGAAACCCACCACGAGGCCGCGCCCGATGACCTCACCCGTGTAAGCGTCGCGAATCGGCGGACCGAGGAAGCGAGCGGTTCGCACTACTAAGGAACTCAACCTGTTGCGCCATTTGAGGTTCACGGAATTCTGCAGATTATATCTCTAAACCCTCGGAGCAAGCGCAATTTTCCGGACGTTAATGGCTTCGGGTCACCGAAGCGCGATCCGTGCGAATGATCCCTATTTTGTGATCACCCACTTGTCGTGGACGAGGGAAATGTCGCGACCTGCCTCTTCGGCAAAACGCCGAACCGCTGTGCGGACGCCCGTCCAGCTACAGTCATCACCAAAGATCACGCCGCCGGGCTTAAGAATTTCGAAATAGTCGATCAGGTCCCGAATCACGTCCTCCTCCTCATGGCTTCCGTCGATGTAGGCGGCATCCGCCTGCAGACCCTGCCTCAGCAGCCACATCGCGGCGGATGACGAATGGAGCGGGAACGGAACGATCATGTCCTGAAGGCCCGCATGGCAGATGTTCGCGAGGGACTGATAATACACTTTAGGGATAGCCGTTCCGACAATTCAGTGCTTCAAAGCGCGTTGGAACATTCTGATTTTCCCAGAATTCAAGCGCTCCCAACCAGGCGTCGATGCAAAGGATCACCTCGCCGCCGTGTTTTCGCATTAGCCAGCTATGGTGATGGCCGAGCCCCCCTTCCACGAGCCCACTTACACGACGAAGCGCAGGCGATATCTACCCAGAATTTTTGCGAACGCTGCCGAATCACTGCCCCAGCCCGTCGGATCGAAAGCATAGGCTTCGAAGTCAAATCCCTCGTAGATGTCCTGCCCGTGAATTCGCTGCATCAGAACGTTGCGGGTAACCGGCTGCGACAAATTCGTGCTGCGGTTGGCGCGGAGTCCGGCGGGATGGCGGCGTTTGATTACGTATCCGCATTTCGAGGCTAGATAGGACAAAAAGTAATTAATCGGCATGCTTCCCCTACGTCGGCGCTCTGAAACTTGAGTCGAGTCGAACGTGTTGAAATCAGTCGATACCTTAATCGGCAATATCAACCGGCTTTCCGGCGTTCAGACTATCTTGCGCGGCAAGGGTCAGCCGGGAGCTGATTAGGATCGACTCAGGAGACTGTGGAAAGGTCTGTTTGCCGCGGATCGCCGCAAAAAAGGCGTCGAGCATGGCGCGCTGACCCTTATCCTGGGCGGACAACCGTTCGACGCGATCACGGTTCGGCTCGTGGATCGTTAGCGTATTGAAATCGTCCAATACGGCTGCTCTGCCGCCGATATACATCTCGACTCGCTCCTTCGAGAGACGGGGGGATCCGTCCGCGGAATAAACGACGACACCGATTGAGCCGTCGCGAAACGATACCGTCGACGCAAAATTCGAATGCGCAGGCAAATCGATTCGCGGGCTCCGGATGGCTTCCGTGAATACGCGCACCGGACGAGCGTCGGCCAGAAAACAGAGCAAATCAAAGAAATGGCACCCTTCGCCGAGCAACCGGCCGCCGCCGATTTGGGGATCCTGCGTCCAATGGCTGGGCGGGAGCCTTCCCGCGTTGACGCGAATCGATATGAAGACCGGCCCGCCTTCGCGGTCCCTCGCCTCGCGGAGCATGCGCGCGAGAGGGCTGAATCGGCGGTTGAATCCGACCGCAAAAACCCCGCCGCTGGACCGGAGCGCGTTTTCGACTTGTTCGCAGCCCGCCGCGTCAAGCGCGAGGGGCTTTTCGCACCACACGTGTTTACCCGCCTGTAGCGCGGCGGCGGCAAGCTCCGCATGCGTGTCGTGGCGCGTTGCGATGAAAACCACATGCGTCGCGGGATCGCCGATAATTTCCCGAGCATCTCCCGTCGAGAAGCCGAATCCGAACCGGTTGGCCGCCGCGACCGCGTGGTCTGGCCGGAGCGCTGCGACACCGCGGAGTGATATGCCGTTCTGACGCTGAAGCAACGGGAGAAGAACGCCGGTTGCATAACCGCCAGCGCCTGCAAACGAAACGTTTAGCGTTCCTTCGTTCGCACGAGGCGCGGACGTGCGCTCGATCCGCGCAGCCGGCCGGGCAGGGCGACTTGCGTAGGTGAGCACAATGCCGACGCGGTCCGCGTCTCGGTCCTGCAGCAGGGCATACGCAGCGGGGGCATCCTGCAGCGGGAAACGATGTGTGGTCAGCCGTCCGGGGTGAATCGCGCCAGCGGCCGCCAGTTCGAGCACCGCCTGCATGTTTCGCTGCTCCGTGAAGCGCACATAATCGATCGGGTAATCGATGCCCTGTTCCTCATACGACGCATCGTACCGGCCGGGGCCGTACGAACGAGACATTAGGAAGCTTAGTTCCTTGCGGAAATAAAGCTCACGAGGGATTTCCATGCCTGTGGCGCCCACCATGACAACTCGCCCCCGCGAACGCGCCAGCTCGCCCGCCAGAGCGACAGGACTGCTGTCCGGCGCCGACGCGCAGATGAGCGCGGCGTCCACACCGACGCCGTTCGTCAATTCCGCCGCTGCAGCGATCGCGTCCGGCAGATCCGCCACGGCCAGGCAACCTTGATCGCGCGCCCTTTCCCTCGCCCGGGGCGAAGGGTCGATGCCAAGCACTCGACACCCGGCCGCACGTAACAACTGCACAGCAAAAAGCCCGATCAGGCCCAGGCCAATGACGGCGACATTCTCGCCGACGGCGGCGCCTGCCTGACGGATTCCCTGAAGGGCGATGGCGCCGATCACCGTGTAGGCCGCCGCTTCATCGTCAACGCCCTCAGGAACCCGCACGCACAGAAGGCGCGGCACGACCACGCGCTCAGCGTGCATAGCGTAGCCAACGCCCCCGCATGCGATTCGGGTGCCGGGCGGCAGGTCCGGCGCGGCGGGATCGCCTTCCTCGACCACGCCGGCACACGAATAGCCGAGCACCTCATATCCCGAGGTTTTGGATTCGATGTGCGTCTGCAGCGCATGAAGCCCGCGGTCGCGCAATAGTTCTAGTCCCTTCTTGATCAACTCGGGTCGCTCGGCGATCCGGCCGAGGAGCGAACGGCCCGAGGACGATCTCAGCGCAGACTCGGTCCCCGCACTAATGACGGATGCTCGTACGGCCACGGCGAGGTGACCCGGCCGCCGAACGGGATCCGGCACATCCACAACCTCCACGGCACCTGTCCGCTTGTTGAGCAGAACCTGCCTCATGCTATCTGATCCAGAACATCCATGATACGGCCGGCGGTTCGGCCGTCCCAGCCCTCGATGTTCGGCCGGAATCGGGGCCTCTCAAGGGCGCGGCGTATGGCGTGTTCCAGCGGTTCGCGCGCGGGTTCATACAGCTCATTGGTTCCACGACTGATTGTGATTGGTCGCTCGGTGTTGGGGCGCACGGTCAGGCAGGGAACTCCGAGGAAGGTCGTCTCCTCCTGAACGCCGCCCGAGTCGGTGACGACGAGCGCCGCAGCTGACTCGAGCCTCAAGAAATCCAGATAGCCCAGCGCGTCGATCAAAAAGAAGTCATCCGTGGCGGGACGGAATTCAATCCGATCCAGCATTCGCCGGGTTCGGGGGTGAAGAGGCATGACGACAGGCATCTGGCGAGCCGTCTGATCCAGGGCGCTCATAAGCAGGCGAAGTTGTCCGGGATCGTCCACATTTGATGGGCGGTGCAACGTGACGAGGATGTACCGGCCCGGCAACAAGCCCAGCTTGCCCAAAATGGGCGAGTCGGCCGCTTTCTCGATCAGCAAAACCAGCGAATCAATCATCACGTTGCCGACTCGGATGATTTTCTCCGGCGGAATGCCCTCTCGGAGCAGGTTTTCATCGGCCTCGGGGCTGTGGGTGAAGAGAAGGTCGCTGACGGCATCGGTCACGAGACGGTTGATTTCTTCCGGCATCGAGCGGTCGAAACTGCGCAGGCCCGCCTCCACGTGCGCAAGCGGAATCCGCATTTTCGCCGCGACGAGCGCGCCGGCTAGCGTGGAATTTACGTCGCCGACGACAACCAGCCAGTCGGGCCGTTCGCGCATGAAAAGTTCTTCGAGCGCGATCATGGTCCTGCCCGTTTGTGCGCCATGCGGAGCGGATCCGATCCCGAGATAATGGTCCGGCTGCGGCAGGCCGAGATCGGCAAAGAAAACATCGTTCATGATGGGGTCATAATGCTGGCCAGTGTGGATAATCAGAGGGATCCATCGCTCCCGCCGATTGGCGTGAATTTCTCGCCAAATGGGGAAGATTTTCATGTAGTTCGGCCGCGCTCCGGCCAGCAGAGCGACGGTTTTCATGAAATCGTGGCCCCCGAGGACTGACGGGCCAGCTCGATGTGGCCGATCCATCCGGGATGTGGCTCAAATGGCGGTATCGGGCAGTTCCACTCTCGCGAAAAGAATATTTTGGCGGGAATTTGGCGGCCGCTAACATAAAGCTCGAGGTCTTCGAGCTTGCGAACTCCGTAATCGGCGGTTCCTCCCATGATGGAGAACTGCTTGATTTTGCGCGGGTCGAACCCCATGAGGCGGGTTGCCGCGAGATCAGCCGCCAATAGATTCTCACTCATCACCATAACGCCGGCCAGGCGGGCCCGGGGCGCCAAGGGGCCCTCTCCCTCTCCTGCGATGACCCCGTCGATCAGGCTGAATAAACGGCGCTGCGGTACATCGCGAATCACGCCGTCGCGGTCGGCGAAATGGATGATGCGGGCGAGGTCGGCCGTCATGCGCCA
>JANWZO010000030.1 GCA_025054615.1 Kiritimatiellia bacterium | reverse complement strand
CGACTGCCTAGACGTTGGCGGCGACATTCACAAGGTTTCGGACGAAGGGGAACTTGTCACCGGATGTCACAATGCGATCGTCACCAGCACGTGGGTGAACGATGGCGGCTGGGATACGCTACGCGAGCGCACGTTCAACCTCCGCTATTACAGCTCGGATGATATCGGAGGTGCCCCCGTTTACGGATCAAGCGCTGGCGCCGTTTTTGCCCAAGGTTACGTAATTCTGAGGAACACGGAGGGTGTCGTCGTCCATCCGGCGCAATGAGGTCGCCCTATGAAAAAACTCGCCATTTGGGGATTGTTCGCCGCGATCGCCTCAGAGGGATTCGGAACTACGAATATTCTAACAAACGGCGGGTTTGAATCCGGGACCTTTACAAATTGGTCCGTTTCGGGGACGCCTTCCATCATCACAAACGACAAACAATCCGGCTCCTTCGCGGCCCGCTTTCTAAATGGTCATTGGATCGAACAGACCTTCCCGACAGTTTCCGGGCAAAACTACAAAGTAACGGCATGGGTCCGTATCGCCGCTGAAAGCGGCTACGACTGGGGCGGCTTCTCCATCGGGATTTCCGACTACCAAAGCTGGGCGAATCTTGGCCAGACGCCATTCCTGACCGTTGCAGATTACGGCACCTCGTGGGTCAAACACGCATTTGCCTTCACCGCCATCGGCAATGCCTCCCGCATCGGGCTTGGCTATTTCGGTGGCAGCGGTCGGCTGATGACCGTTCATGTTGATGAGGTAACAGTATTTGTTCGACCTCCCTCGAATACGCCGCCACAAGTGAGCTTTCTCCTTAGTCCGACGAACATCACGAGCCTTCCCGCCACGCAAACGTTCGCCGTGGTCGGCGACGATCTGGACGGCGCGCTTGAACTGGTCGAATGGACCTTCGGCGATGGCGCGATTTCGCTGGATCTGCAGGGCGCGCGACGAGTTGGCGTGCCGGGCGCCTACACGGCGCGCGTGCGTGTGGCGGACGACGACGGGGCCGTCGTCGAAACGAATATCTCGTGGACCGCCTTTTCACCCGGCTGGCCGTCTATCGCCGTGACCAACATACTGATTGCTCCGACGGCGCTTGTTCAGGGTACGGCCAGCGGAAGCGGCCTGATCATCCGCGTCAGCACAGATCGCGAAATTCTTTTGAGCGCTAATGGAACCACCAACTGGTCGGCCTCCGTCCCGTTGAAGCCGGGGTGGAATCGCCTGTTGGCGCAGGCGCATCAATCCGACGGCAGGGTGGTGACCGACGAACGCGTCGTGCGCTACGAGCCCGCCGACCCGCTTTCGATCGGAGCGCTGCAGCTCCACCCGAACCCTGTCGAGAAATGGGATCCGATCGAAGTCACCTTTGACGTTCTGAACTCCGCAGCCACGCATCCTCAACTTCCCTATGAAACGAATCTGCCGCGCGGCGTGGAGTTCGCCGATGGCATCACTGTCGATGCAGTTTTTTCACCCGATGCCGGTGCGACCGAATTCCGCGTGCCGGCGTTTCTCTATCAACCGTACCGGTTCGAAGAGCGCGACGGCGTTGAATGGGCCGTGCCGACCGGCAAGCCCGTGTGGAAGGCGCGATTCGCGCCGATGCGCGAGGGACTTTGGTCGGTTCGCGTCGAGGCGCAGGAGGCAAAAGGCTCCGCCAATTCCCCTACCGCGTATTTCAACGTCGTTGCGCCGACCAATCCGCTGAATCGCGGCCCGATTCGCGTTTCAACGAACGACTGGCGATACTACGAATTTGCCGACGGCACGCCTTTTCTGGGCAATGGATTCGGCCTTGGCGGATTTGATGCGCACCGTTTTTCGCTAAATGCGACAAGCGTCTTCGCCGAGATCGGGGTCGGGAACGCCACGTATTTCCGCTGGTGGTCGTCGGGTCACCTCTTCGGAAATTCGTGGCAGCCATGGAGTTCGCGCACTCGCCCGTACGAAGGAACGGTGCCGCCGTACATGCTGTCGCTCGAAAGCGCATACGCCGAGGCGCTCGGGTCATTCAAGCTGGATGTCCATCCGACCAATTGGTTGGATCCGGCGTTCAACCCGCTGATATTCCAAGGCTTCAACGGCCAGTCGGCGAGCCTCGAACCGGGCAAGGTGTACGCAATTCGCGTTCGCTGGCGCACCGAGAATATCACAGGTCCGCGAACCTCCGGGTCCTACGGCGTGACGGCCAAGCTCTATAACGGGTGGCCCGAACCGGGGCAAACGACCGATGAGCCGGCCACCGTGCCATATGTGCGTGGCGATACGCCCTGGCACGTCGCAAGCGGGATCTTCACCGCGTCGACCTACATCGCGCCAAATTTGTTGATTGTGCTCGAAAACGTAACCGGCGGCCGCGCGTTTGTGGACGAATGCGCCGTGCATGAGGTCCTGCCCGGCGGGGCGCTGGGCCCCGCGATCAATGGATTGCCGAGATTTACCCACGCGCATTTCTCCTACAATCCCCGGCGCGGCGCCGGCATGGATCGGATCTATCAGGAGGCGCAGAAGAAAGGCCTCTATATCCGCACACTGATTAACGAAAAGCAGGAGTGGTCGCTGAATGTGTTATCGCCCTCCGGTTTGCGGGATCGGCGCGGAGGCCATTTCAACGAACCCGACACGAATGCGCCGACGGTCAAACTCCATGAGTGGCACTGGCGCCATCTCCAGGCCCGATTCGGCGCGTTTCGATCGCTCGCCGGCATCGAGTTCGTGAACGAAGAAGCGCCCGGTCCGACCGACCACTTCCGCCTGCTCGGCCACATGGCCCGTTGGTGGAATCGACAGGCCAATCCCAAGCCGGTGTCCTCCTCGACATGGTTCGGACTAGCGGAAAACGCTTGGAAAGCCCCGTTTGCCGCGGATGTGCACGCAACCGATTTCCATGCCTACACGATCGGCAACTGGCTCTACCCAGATGAACATCCCGACATCCTGTATGACAGCGCGAATTATTACCTGGCGTTTGCGCAGAGCTGGCTCGACGCGCAATTCGGCAAGCCCGGCCATTGGGGAGAATGTTCGCTCTACACGTCCTCGTATGGCGAACACCCCCTCCTGACGAACGATGTCACGGGCGTCTGGCTGCACAAATGGATTTGGGCCCGCAGCGGGGCGGCCTTTGTGTACCCCACATGGTGGGACGCCCAGAACATTTGGCGGCATAACCTGCACCACCTTTTCGGCAACTGGAACCGTTTCATGGACGGTATCCCCGTTGCCAATTCGCGGTATCAGTCGATCGGCGCGACCAGCGCGCACGCGCGCGTTCGGCTGGTCGGGCAAAAGGACGTCCCCGCCGGCCATGCTTATTTGTGGATCGACAACCGCGACCACACCTGGTGGCGCGTCGTCAACGGTCAGCCCGTTACGGCGATAACCGCAAACATCCAGATTCCGATGTCACGGCCGAATGCTCCTTACCGCGCGGTTTGGTATCGCACGACGAATGGGCTGCCATACCGCACCAACGGGGTCACGGCCGACGCATCGGGCGTCGTATCGCTTGGCGTGAGCAATCTGAACACGGACACGGCGGTACAACTTTTCCTCGAGGGCGAAAGCGACTGGGACGGCGACGGCGACGGAATCCCCGACCAGTGGGAGGCGCGTTATGTCAAACAACTCAGCGTCATGGGAAGCTCTTCGGACCTGGACGGCGATGGGATGTTGGACCGTGAAGAATATCTCGCAGGGACCGACCCCCGGTCCGCTGCGTCATGGCTTCGAATTTCCGGCGACGCAACCGCCCTTCGATGGCCGAGCCATTCGAATCGTTTGTATTTCGTAGATCGAGCCACCGATCTCCTGGTAGGCGCTTGGTTCACAATCGCGACCAATCTTTCGGCCCAGCCCCCGACAAACAGTTGGCCGCTGAATGATCCGCAGGGCTTTTATCGAATTCGCGCCCTAAAGCCCTGACAGGCGGTGCCGAGACTTTGTTCGTGCGGAATTTCGAAAGGACTACGCGAATCAAGTAGGATTAGAGCGGCTCTTCCTTCCCGGAGATAAGAGATTATCACTTTTCCTGAATCGCGAATGAGGCCAATTATCGAACAGGTCAAGCTCTTCGCTGCGCCCGCGGAGCGGCCCCCTCCCGTTATCGGAGCCGCGGGCCCGGTGCGCCAAGTTGCATGGCGGCGCCAAGCCCGTTAGAGTCCAATCCATGAACGCGAGCTTGTCCAGCGAGGCAGTGATCGTTGCCGTCGGCCTGCACAAGCAATTCCGTGATTTTTGGCGGCGCCCGAAGGTCCACGCGGTCCGAGATGTCTCGTTTGAAATCAAATCGGGTGAGGTGTTTGGGCTGCTCGGTCCCAACGGATCCGGAAAGAGCACGACCATCAAGATGATCTTGGGCCTTTTGCAGCCCACTCGTGGAGTTCTGCGCGTGCTCGGCCGCGACCCGCGCGACGTCCGCGTGAAGGCACGGATTGGCTATTTGCCGGAGGAATCCCATCTCTATCCGTACCTGACCGCGGAGGAGACCTTGGACTTCTATGGAAAACTGTTTGATCTCGACCGTTCGGAGCGCCGCCGGAGAATCGAGCAGCTTCTCGAGATGATCGGCCTGCAACATGCCCGGCATCGTCGAGTTGGGGAATTCTCAAAAGGCATGATGCGCCGGATCGGCCTGGCCCAGGCGCTGATCAACGATCCCGATCTGGTGATCCTCGATGAACCGACATCCGGCCTGGACCCCATCGGCTGCCGTCAGATCAAGGATCTGATTCTTACTCTGGCGAAGCGCGGCAAAACGGTGCTGCTTTCTTCCCACCTGCTGGCCGATGTGGAAGATGTGTGCGACCGGGTCATGATTTTGTACAACGGCAAAATTCAGGCCTTGGGCCCGATCCGCGAGTTATTGGAAGTCCGCACGCAGACGCGCATACTGTTGCCGATGGAAGTCGACGCCGGAACGATGCAACGAATTCTAAATTATCTCCGGGCGGAGCTAGGCGCCGAGCCAGGGGTGGATCACCCCACGCGAGATCTGGAACAATTTTTCCTCGATGTCGTCGAGCGCGCGCGGCGCGAAACGACCGAGGCCTCGGGCGTGGGCGCATCGAAAGGCGTCGCGGAATACCTCGCCGCGGTTGAACCCTCGGCCCGCGGGGCCGATTTGCTAGCCGCGATGGTCAAGCCAGAATCGCCCGCGTCTGCGGCGGCGCCCGCGGGAGAAGCGCAGCGTCCTGCGCAGCCGGACCCGAACCGGGCGCTATCAAAGCTAGTAAAACCGGATGGGGATTAGATGAATCGTCTGGTATTTCGGCGAATTCTGGCGATTGCCGCTATCACTGTCCGCAGCGCCGTCCGCTCAAAAATGGTTGTTTGTTTGCTGGCGCTGATGGCCGCGGCCGTCGTGGGCCTCCCACTGACGCTGAAAGGCGATGGCACGGCCGAAGGCCAGTTGCGGATTGTGCTAAATTACAGCCTGGGCGCAGCGTTTGGGCTGCTCGCCCTGTCCAGTTTGTGGGCGGGCGCTTTGTCGATTTCCGAGGAGATCGAGCAAAAGCAGATTCACCTGGTGGCGGTCAAACCGGTCACCTGTATGGAAATCTGGCTCGGAAAATGGCTCGGAATCATGGCCATCAACACGGTGCTCCTTGCCGCGGCATTTGCGGCCACGCTGGCCCTTCTGCCACGCGACCTACTCGACGCGCAGTCGGACAAACGAGGAGACTGGCAACTGGTCTTCCAGCCGGTCTCGCCGGTCGAAGAAAACCTTGAATCGGCGGCGCAAGCGCTTCTGGAAGAACGAATCCGTTCGGGCGCCTACCCGGCCGATGTAAATCAACAAGTAGCCCTGCGCCAGATTCGGCAGGAGTTGCTAGCCCGAAGCTCAGCCGTCGCACCAGGGCGCCGGAAGGACTGGTCTTTCCAACTCGATCGCCCAATCCGGGCCGCGGAAAGCGTCAGGATCCGGTTTCGGGCTTCGCCGTCACAGCTAAATCTTTCCGGCTCGGAGGGAATATGGATTGCCTCTGTTAGCGGTGCGACGGTGTGGCAAACCAATGTGACCTTCATTCCCCAGTCCGTTCAGGTGGTGGATGTGCCGGCCGGCGTTTTAGCTGGAGCGCGGGAGCTTACATTGTCCTTTGTCAACCGGGACAGCAGCAACCAGACCCTGATTTTTGATCCTGCCGATGGCATTCGTGTTTTGCTCCCGGCGGGCGGTTTTTACGGAAACTGCGCCCGTGCCTTTGTTATGTTGCTGACGCGACTGGCATTCCTCTCCGCGGTAGGCGTGACATCTGGGGCGCTGTTTTCCGTACCGGTTGCCTTGTTCATGGCGGTTGCGTTCCTGTTGAGTGTCCAGTTAGCCGGGTATACGGCGGAATTTCGCTCGGATGAACGCGGCGTTCTCGCAGTCCTGGAGCGGACAGGTGAAATCTTGCGCGTGGCGTTGCACCCGCTTCGAACGCCGCCGGCCCTCGACCTTGTTGCGACAGGAATGCTGGTGGAGGGTCGAGACCTGTTACGTGTATTCGGGGTTCAGGCGCTCGCCTATGGCGGCCTCTTTGCCGGATTGGGCGCCGGCATTCTGTCGCGTCGCGAGCTGGCGCTGCCGAGCGCGTGATGATGAAGCGCCTGACCGTCATTTTTGCCAGCCTCTTTGCGGCAGTGGCCCTCTGGGTCTCGTCCGGCCTGAACGCCGAGTTGCGCGATGCGCGGCGCGAAGAGGGGATCAGTCAGGCTGATCCCCTGATCAATGCGCCTCCACTGGTCGCGTTCACGACCGTTGCGCTGGGCGGGTTTCGAGGCATCGTCGCCGACATCTTGTGGCTGCGCTCTGCGCGGCTCCAAGAGGAGGGCCGCTACTTCGAGCTCGTCCAGCTCGCCGACTGGATCACAAAGCTAGAGCCCCGTTTCACCAGCATCTGGGCGTTCCATGCCTGGAATCTGGCCTACAACATCAGCGTGCTGCTCGAAAGCCCCGAGGAGCGTTGGCGTTGGGTGCGCCACGGCATCTCGCTGCTGCGCGACGAAGGACTGCGCTACAACCCGGGTGACGCGCGGCTGCTTTACGAGCTGGGCTGGCTTTTCCAGCACAAGGTCGGGGGCGAGATGGATCGCGCTCATATGTATTACAAGCGGGCATGGGCAGCGGAAATGGAGGAGTTGTGGCGGGGTCGCGCCCCAGATTTCGAAGCGCTCGCCCGTGCCGCCCCATCGCGCGCAGAGCTCATGGCGCGGCCCGGCGTGGCCCAGTTGGTTTCGGCTCTTCAGGCCGAGGGCCGGCAGCCTTTTTCCTACGGCCGGATCGCCGAGGCAGAACAGGCGCAGCCCGGAGATCCTCTCCGCTCAAATGCGGGCCGTGAACTTGTTGAATATCTGCGGCGACAACGAATGGTCGAGGACTACAAACTCGATCCACTCGCGATGCGGGAAATTGAAGAGACCTACGGACCCTTGGACTGGCGCCTTCCGCAAGCGCACTCGCTCTATTGGGCCTGGCACAGTCGGCGCGTGGCGAAGCGGGAGTTCGACAAGGTCGCCGCCGAGCGAATGATCTTCCATTCAGTGGCCGACGCCTTTCGCCAGGGAAATCTATTTTGGGATCGGAAACGGGACCTGTTCATTTTATCCCCAAATCCCGATCTGGCCCCACGCGTGCAAGCTGCCTACGCAGAGGCACTTGCCAAATTCCCAGGCGAGGAAACACTGAGAACTGCGCACGCAAACTTCTTGCGTGAAGCCCTGGTCATCCGGTTCATCTACAACCAGGAAGCCGAAGCGCGCGCCCTTTTTGAGGAGCTTCGGTCGAAGTATCCAGAGGAGGCAGGCACCGCGTCATTCGAGGCATTTGTGCAAGAGCAGTTTGTTTCGCGACACGCCCGCCTAAGCGCCCGCGACGCCCGTGCGATTGTCGAGGGAGCTCTTTTCCAGAGCGAATTCTGGCGAGCCGCGGGCGACGAACGTCGCGCGATGGGATATGCCGGCCTTGCCCGGCTGACCTGGGAGCAGCACCAACGGCGAATCTCCACATCGCCCGACCTTCAGGCGCGATTGGCGCTGCCCCCTCTCGAGGAGCTGCGCCGACTCGCCCGAGAACGCGTCGAGGCCGAGCTGCACCCCTGAGTGCCGCCCTCTTAGACGACGGCCCTGAGCGCTCGGGCCATACGTTCGAGCGCCGACTCCAGACGGCTTCGAGGACATCCGAAATTCAGTCGCAGAAAACCCGGCGCGCCGAAGTCGACGCCATTCGAAAGCCCCACTCCCGCTTCTTCGAAGAAACGGTGAGGGTGTTCGACCCCGAGTCCACGCACGTCCAGCCAGGCCAGGTACGTTGCCTCCATCGGCCGCAAAAGTATTCGCGGCAAATGCTCCTTGGCGAACGAGTAGAGAAGATCACGATTGGCTCGCAAATACGCTATCAGCTCCTGCCTCCACGGTTCGCCGAACCGATAGGCTGCAGCGCAACCGGCATAGCCGAAAGCATTGATTTCGGTCACGATTCCTCTGCAAGCGCGCTGGAAGGTTGCGCGCAGCCGGTCGTTGGGAATTACCGCGTAGGCGCATGCGAGTCCGGGCAAATTGAAAGTCTTGCTGGGGGAATGGAGCGTAATTGTACGGCCGGCCGCGCGCTCGCCTAGCACAAGGGTCGGTGTCCACGGAACATGGTCATCCAAGATCAAATCACAGTGAATTTCGTCCGACACCAACACCAGGTCGTGCCGCTCGCAAAAATCGAGAAGCGTCTCGAGCTCGCCTCGCCGCCAGACCCGGCCGACGGGATTATGCGGGTGGCAGAGGATGAAAAGCCGCGTCTGCGGCGTTACAGCGGCCTCCATAGCAGCCCAGTCGAATCCCCAATGGTCCCCTTCGAGGCGAAGCGGCACCGCGATCCGCTTCCGCTCCTGGTTGACCGGCGCGCTGAGAAAAGGCGGGTACACGGGCGTGCATGTCATGACCGCCTCCCCCGGCGCGCAGAAGGCTCGGCATAGCAAATTCAGGGCTGGGACAAGGCCGGGCAGCCAGACCAGCCAATCGGGCCTTGCCTCAATGCCATGCCGGCGCCGTAAATAGGCGAGTGTTTCCTCTATGACCTCCGCGTAGGGAATCGTGTATCCAAACACGCCGTGCTCAACTCGACGCAGCAGGGCGGCTATGACCTCGGGGGGCGATTTGAAATCCATGTCCGCGACCCAGAGGGGAATGACATCTCGGCCCCGGTAGCGATCCCATTTCAGGCTCCCCGTTCCCGTCCGGTCCGGCGCTTCATCGAACGGGTAGAGTCCCATCAAACGCTCCTCCCGGAGGCAGCGGCGCCTTCGCAGGTCTGATAGCCCCCTCGAACGTGCGCCGGTGCCACACCGCAACACGTTGATGGCCGCAATGATAGCCGACCGAAAACAAGCGCCATCATTGTTCCAACCAAGTCGCTACGCGACCCACAAAAGACTCCGAAAGAGCCCCCACTCCACGGGTCAACCCTGCAATCCCGACAATCGTAATAACGATGAGCGAGGCGCGCAGCCCTCCTGCGACCGCACCCACCATCGCAGCGTGCTGAGAGAATCGAGTGCCAAGCCACGATTCCACCATGCGCCGAAGATTACTGAGAAGATACCATGTGCAACCCATGATCGCGACGAACCCGAGCGGGCCCGACACATCTGCGCCCAGCGCAAGGGCTTCGCCCAGCCCGTCGCGGACGAGTCCGAATAGGCTGCGCCCGGCTGCTAGGGCGATCCCCAATCGAAAAAGCCGGAATCCCTCCCGGGCAACCCCGTTGACATGTCCGCGCCAAGCGCCCCAGGCTATATAGGCTGCGCTAATTGCATCCAACACGTGCATGGCTCCCTCGCGCCAGCAACCTCGGTTCAAACCCTAGAAATCGCCGCCTCTGTGTCCGGACGCTCGCCACTGCTAGGCCGGCGCGAATTCTTAGGCCGAAAACATTACAACAAAACGAACCGATTGCGCCGGACCTACCTCAAAGCAGCGGGCGAATTCGTGCATGATGCAAACACGCCCAGCTTAGTCGATGACCCCGCTTTCAGCGAGATTTCAAAAGGTCTCTGATTTCAGTGAGCAGCGCAACCTCGGGCGGGGGCGCGGGTGGAGCAGCCGGTGCGGCTTGCTGTTTGCGCTTGAGCTGGTTCATGGCTTTAACAACCAGGAACAGCGCGAAGGCCACGATAAGAAAATCCACAACTGTGTTGATAAACGCGCCATAGTTGATGGTGACCTCCGCGGCCGTTTCGCCTGGGGGGGTCAGCGAGATTTTCAAATCCTTGAAGTCGACCCTGCCCACGACGTAACCGATCGGCGGCATGATCACGTCATTGACCAGCGAGGTCGTGATTTTTCCAAATGCGCCACCTATGATGATGCCGACCGCGAGATCGACCACATTTCCCCGCAAGGCGAACTCTTTGAACTCCTGGATAACTTTCATGCTGGCTCCTTTCGATAAATTGATTGGCACAACACCCAAGCGGGTGGCGACCACCCAACCCATCTTTCAATAATAGAAGCGTCGGTTGATAACCTCTTCCTTTGGCGAGCGTCAACCTAGATAATCCTGAAGCGCGCGCACATCCCACCCGTGCTCACGCACGTAGCGAATCGATCCGACGGTGGCACGTGCGCCATCTTCCGTGGTGATGATGGGGATTCCGCGGCTGATGGCTTCTGACCGGATTTTGATTTCGTCGGCCCGCGCGACAGCGCCGCTGGGCGTGTTGATCACCAAATGGATCTGACCGCGCTTCATCAAATCCAACACATTCGGATGCTCGCCCTCGACCAGTTTCCGAACCACGGCGGCGTCGAGGCCCGCCTCGTGAAGCGCCTGTGCGGTTCCCGACGTGGCGAAGAGGTGAAACCCCATCGAAACGAGCTCCCGCGCAATTTGCACCACCCATGGCTTATCGGTATCACGCGCGCTCAGAAAGACATTCCCGGAGTTCGGCAACTTCTGGCCAGCGGCAATCTGGCTTTTCCAATACGCCAGTTCGAAATTGCGGTCGATACCCATTACCTCGCCCGTCGACTTCATCTCCGGACCGAGAACGGGGTCGACGCCCGGAAAGCGGTTAAAGGGCAGTACGGCCTCCTTGACCGCACACCACGGCCGTTCCGGCGCAGCGCCGGCAAGACCGAGCTCCTTCAGAGTCATGCCGAGAGCAATTTTCGCCGCGTACCGAGCTAGCGGAATCCCCGTCGCCTTGCTCACATAAGGCACGGTTCGGGATGCGCGTGGATTGATTTCGATGATGTAGATTTCGTCACCCTTCACCGCCAGTTGCACGTTCAAGAGGCCCCGCACGTCGAGGGCTAAGGCTATTTTGGCGCAGGCATCCTTAATTTCATCGACGATTCGTTTCGGAAGCGTGTGCGGCGGCGTCGCGCACGCGCTGTCGCCAGAATGAATTCCGGCCACCTCGACATGTTGCATGACCCCCCCTATATAAACGTCCCGCCCGTCACAAAGCAGATCAACGTCCACCTCGATCGCGCGCTCCAGATAGCGGTCGATCAAAACGGGGTAGCCGGGACTGGCAAGGAAGGCGGCCTCGACAAAGGGGCCAAGCTCGTCTTCGCTGGCGGCCACCATCATCGCGCGGCCGCCGAGAACGTAGGAGGGCCGTATCATCACCGGATAACCGATTTTGCGGGCGACCGCTGCCGCCTCTTGCACCGACATGACGGTGTCGCTCTCCGGCTGCCGCAGGCCGAGTCGCTCGAGGAGTTCTCGGCAGCGCTTTCGGTCTTCTGCGATATCGATGCTCTCGGCGGAGGTACCGAGCAGGCGGCAGCCCGCCTTCCGAAGCGGGACGGCGAGGTTCAGAGGCGTCTGACCGCCCATCTGAACGATGATGCCGTATGGATCCTCGTTCTCGTAGATGTTCATGACATCTTCGAACGTCAGCGGCTCAAAATAAAGCTTGTCCGACGTGTCATAGTCGGTGGAGACCGTCTCGGGATTGCTGTTGACCATGATGGCCTCATAGCCCATCTCCCGGACCGCGCGGACCGTGTGAACGCAGCAGTAATCGAATTCGATCCCTTGACCGATTCGATTCGGGCCGCTGCTCAAGATGATGACCTTTTTCCGACGAGAGACACGAGATTGATCGAACGTCTGATAGCTGGAGTAGTAGTACGGCGTGTAGGCCTCGAATTCGCCCGCGCAGGTGTCGACCAGACGGTACACGGGCCGAATTCCCGCTTTGAGCCGCTGGGCGCGAATGTCGGAATCCGCCGCGGGATCCCCGCGGAGCGCGGCAATCTGGCGATCGGAGAAGCCCATCCGTTTTGCGGCGCGAAGCGTTTCGTCGGGCAACGGCAACTGGCGGGGCAGAGATAGGATTTTCCGCTCCATTTCGACGATTTCCGCAAAGTTGTCGACGAACCATGGATCGATGCCCGTCAGCTCGCTGATCCGCTCGACCGGGATGCCCATCTTCAGCGCCCGCTTGATCAGGAAGTGGCGGTCGGCGCGCGGCCGCTTGAGTTCCGCCTCCACATCTACAATGTGCGCCACCTTCGCCTCGAGCTTCAGATCATAGCCGTCCACGCCGATTTCCAGGCCGCGCAACGCCTTTTGATAGGCCTCTTTGAAATTCGTCCCAATCGCCATCGTTTCGCCGACGGACTTCATGCTGACGCCGAGAATCGGCTCTGCGCCCGGAAATTTTTCGAATGCGAATCGGGGAAACTTCACGACCACATAGTCGAGGGTCGGCTCAAAACACGCAGGCGTTTCGCGAGTGATGTCGTTTGGAATCTCATCGAGCGTGAAGCCGACCGCCAATTTGGCAGCGATTTTGGCAATCGGGAATCCCGTCGCCTTCGAGGCCAGCGCCGAACTCCGCGAGACGCGGGGGTTCATCTCGATCACCACCATCCGGCCGTTCTTCGGATTGACCGCAAACTGCACGTTGGATCCGCCGGTCTCCACGCCGATGGCGCGCATGACCCGGATGGCGGCGTCCCGCATGCGCTGGTATTCGCGGTCGGTCAGCGTCTGCACCGGCGCGACCGTCACGCTGTCGCCGGTGTGAATTCCCATGGGATCGACATTCTCAATCGAACACACGATGACGCAGTTGTCTTTCCGGTCGCGCATCACCTCGAGCTCATATTCCTTCCAGCCGAGCACGGATTCCTCGATCAGGACCGTATGGTTGAGGCTCGCCTGGAGGCCGCCAAACGCGATGCGTTCGAGCTCCTCCCGATTGTACGCCGTTCCGCCCCCCGTGCCGCCGAGTGTGAAGCTCGGACGAACGATGACTGGATAGCCGATCCACTCGGCCGCCTCGAGGGCGCCCTCCACCGTATTGACGAGGCGGCTACGCAGGCATTCGACGCCGGCTTTCTCCATGGTCTCCTTGAATTCGATCCGGTCCTCAGCCCGTCGGATCACGTCGGCGCGCGCACCGATCAACTCCACACCGAACCCATCCAGCGCGCCCATCTCCGCCACTGTGAGCGCCGTGTTCAGCGCTGTCTGTCCGCCCAGCGTCGGCAACAGCGCGTCCGGCCGCTCTTTCTCGAGGATCTTGATGACCGCCTCCGGCGTGATGGGCTCGATGTAAATCCGATCGGCCGTTTCGGGATCGGTCATAATCGTGGCAGGATTGCTGTTGATCAGCACCACAGAGTAGCCCTCCTCCCGAAGGGCCTTGCAGGCCTGTGTGCCGGAATAATCAAATTCACAGGCCTGGCCGATCACGATCGGCCCCGACCCAATGATCATAATCTTGTGAATGTCAGTCCGTTTGGGCATGGCAAGTCACCGCGGGAGAATGGATGAGACACGAGCCGGCGCCGCAACAGGTTCAGCATCCCGATGTCCCCACGAGGACATTGGACGCCTCTTCTGCGGTTCTTCGGTATTATTCATTCCCATTCAATCGTCGAAGGCGGCTTTGAACTGACGTCATACACGACGCGGTTCACGCCGCGCACCTCGTTGATAATGCGATTCGCCACGCGGCTCAAGAATTCATGCGGAATGGGCGCCGCGTGCGCCGTCATGAAATCCGTCGTCTGAACCGCCCGCAGGGCGATGACATGCTCATACGTTCGGCCGTCCCCCATCACGCCTACGCTTCGCACGGGGAGGAAGACCGCAAACGCCTGGGCGGTATCGTCATACCAGCTTCTGCCCGCCTCGGCGGGCGCGCGCCGCAATTCCTCGAGGAAGATGGCATCGGCACGACGCAAGATCTCCGCGTATTCCCTCCGAACCTCGCCCAAAATCCGCACGCCGAGGCCCGGGCCCGGAAACGGGTGCCGATACACCATCTCGCGAGGCAGCCCGAGCGCAAGGCCGAGCTCTCGCACTTCATCCTTGAATAGATCACGAAGGGGCTCCAGAAGCCGTAAGCGGAGCGTTTCCGGCAACCCGCCCACGTTGTGGTGCGACTTGATTGTGTGGGCCTGCTTGCCTTTGATGCCGGCTGATTCGATGACATCGGGGTAAATCGTCCCCTGCGCCAGCCAACGAATTTCCTGGTCCTCGTGGCGAAGGCGTTCGGCCTCCTCCTGAAAAACATGCACGAATTCCCGACCGATAATCTTCCGCTTCTGCTCGGGATCCGCCACGCCTTGCAACGCCGCAAAAAAACGGTCTGCGGCATCCACGCGGATGACCCGCGCGCCCAGATGCCTGGAGAAGGTCTGCATGACCTGGTCTGACTCACCCAGCCGCAAAAGGCCATGGTCCACAAACACGCAGATCAATTGGTCGCCGATTGCGCGGTGGATCAGGGCCGCCGCCACCGAACTGTCCACACCGCCCGACAGTCCCAGCAGCACATGGTCACGCCCAACCTTTTCACGGATGCTCGCGATGGCTTCCGTCATGTAATCTCCCATGCGCCAATCGCCGCGGGTTCGGCAGATCTCGCGAGCAAACCGGCGCAGGATTTCCGCGCCGCGCCGCGTGTGAGTCACCTCGGGATGAAACTGAAGGCCGTAAATCCGCCGCGACTCATCCGCCATCCCTGCGATCGGGCAGGATTCCGTAGACGCCATCAAACAAAACCCTGGCGGCAACGCCGTCACCTTGTCGCCATGACTCATCCATACGTACAGCGAGGGGCGTTCTGCTCCGTCGGCGTTGTCATTGAGGCCTTCAAGCAATCCGGTGGGATGAAGGACGTGAGCGATGGCAGGACCAAATTCCCGCGTCACGCCCGGCTCCACAGCTCCGCCGAGATCGCGAGCGAACAATTGCATGCCGTAGCATATGCCCAAAATCGGGATTCCCAGCGAATAGATGGCAGGGTCCGCCTGCGGCGCATCGGCCTCGTATACACTTGCGGGCCCCCCGGAGAAGACGATCCCGGCCGCCCCCCGGGCCCTCAGCACGTTCGCCGGCGTGTCATGAGGCAAGATTTCGCAGTAGACCTGGCACTCGCGGATCCGGCGTGCAATCAATTGCGTGTATTGCGAGCCGAAGTCGAGAATGGCAATCCACTCGTGGTGCATAAATTTGGCCGTATGTACACAGGCCATGCGCCGTGCACAAGTCGGGAGTACGTAAATCCACGATCAGTTGCTTCCCGCTTTAGTGCAGAGAGGAGGATGTCCAGAATAGAGGCCCAAACTTTTCTAGGCTAAGAACCTTTTCCGGAATTTCGAACCTAACCCACGAAGGACGGGAAATCTACTTCACCGGACCCTACACCGAAGATGATCGATGACAAATCGAGTCGCTAGACAGCGAAATAATATTCTTTATTTATCCAAGTTCAACGAGTAAATCGGGGTCGTCTTCTGAATTTTTCTCGTATCCTCTGCCCAAGAGTTACTTCACTCTCACGCGGTAGAAGGCGGTTGAAGTGGATTCCTCAGGATCCACCCACGTATTC
>JANWZO010000029.1 GCA_025054615.1 Kiritimatiellia bacterium | reverse complement strand
GGATTCGGCAGTCGACGATGCAGGCGCCCTTGCCGGGTTCGAGCGCGAAGACGGGATTCATGTCCAGCTCGCGGATTTCGGGAATCTCCTCGACCATGAAAGAGGTCCGAAGCAGGAGTTCCTCGAGAGCTTCTATATCCGCCGGCGCGTGGCCGCGGTAGCCTTGCAGCAGCTTGAAACCCTTGATCGAGCGGACCATTTGGGCGGCATCCTGAACGCTCAAGGGAGTGATGCGGAAATTCACATCCTTGAGGACCTCCACGTAAACGCCGCCCAACCCAAAAGCGATCAGCGGTCCGAACAGCGGATCTTCTGTGACCCCGACCATGACCTCGGCCACGCCGGCAATCATCGGCTGGACCACCACGCCGTTCATGGCATCGGGATGTGACGACTCCCGGACCCGAGCCTCGATGGCGGCGAAGGCTTTACGGACCGCTTCTTCGTTCTTGAGGTTGAGCAAAACTCCGCCGACTTCCGTTTTGTGAACCAGCTTGATGGAATCGAGCTTGACGGCGACAGGGTATCCGATTTGTTCCGCGATTTTGACGGCTTCATCGGCCGTCTTGGCCACACCGCCCGCCGGAAGCGGAAGTTTGAATGCCGAGAGGATCTTGCGGACCTCCTCGCCCAACAGCCAGCCGCCGTTACGTTCTCGAATGGCTTTCTGGCAGATCGCCCGGGCGGCCGCCACGTCGACATCGTCGAAATCCGGAATGACGGCCGGAGGAGCGCTCCGCCACTCAGCATACCGGACGACCTTGCTCAACACGCGCGCCGCGGATTCGGGGAACAGGTATCGCGGGAGGGTTTCGCTGCCGACCTTCATGGGCACGTTCGCGTGGTCTTCCGTCATCATGACCGCGATGACCGGTTTGTCCTTTGCGCCCGCCGCGCGACCGGCGGCAACGCCCTCCGCCACCGCCTCCATGATGGCTTTGTTGTCGGCCGTTCCGACGGGGATATAAATGACGATGACGGCGTCGACGTTGTCGTCGCGCATCACCAGCTCAACCGTGCGCCGGAAATGCTCCGGCGGCGCGGAGGCAATCATGTCGACTGGGTTGTTGAGCGCCGCGGCGGCCGGAAGGAACGTTTTGAGTTCGGCACGCGTTTTTTCCGAGATGATGGGCACCTCGAGGCCGCCGGCTTCGCATGCGTCCGTGCAAAGAATGCCGGGCCCGCCAGCGTTCGTCACAATGCCCACACGCTTGCCGCGCGGCAGCGGCTGGTTTGCCAGGGTTGCCGCCAGATCAAACATCTCTTCGAGTGTCTCGGCGCGGATGACGCCCGTTTGTTGAAAGAGAGCCTCGGTGGCCACATCGCTGGCGGCCAGCGCCGCCGTATGAGAACCGGCGGCCCGGCTCCCGGCGCTGGTCCGCCCGCTCTTCACGCAGACAATGGGTTTCGTCATCCCTACGCGGCGGGCGATGCGCGCGAACCGCCGCGGATTACCGAATGATTCGAGGTACAGCAGGATGACATTCGTTTGCGGATCTTCCTCCCAATACTGCAACAGGTCGTTGCCGGTGACATCGGCTTTATTCCCCACGCTGACGAAATTCGAGAGCCCGAGATTCAGTTTGGTCGCCAGTTCGAGGATGGCAATGCCCAGCGCGCCGCTCTGCGAGGACATCGCAATGCTGCCGTGCTTTGGATAGGTCGGTGAGAAGGATGCGCCGAGCCGGACCTGCGGGTCGGTGTTGATCAGGCCCAAACAATTCGGCCCGACCATGCGCATGCCATAGCCGCGGACCTTTTCCACCAGCGCGGCCTGGAGCTTTTTGCCCTCATCGTCTGTTTCCGCGAAGCCGGCCGTGATGACTACGAGCGCCTTCACCCCGCGTGCGGCGCAGTCGTCCACCACCCCCAACACAAATTGCTTCGGCACCACGATAATCGCAAGATCCACCGGTTCCGGAAGGTCGCGGACAGATTTGTAGGCGCGGATCGAACAGACCACCGTTGCCTTTGGGTTCACCGGATAGATCGGGCCGTTGAACTGCGCCTGAAGAAGTTGCTGCATGATTCGATAGCCCACGCTTCCGGGCTCGCGGGAGGCGCCCACCACCGCGACGGCGTTGGGTTTGAAAAACGGCCGAATCGACGCGTTTGTGAAAATGCGGTCCCGCATTTCGGACCGAAGGACGCTCTCCTGCCGCGGCGTGACGGCCAGGTCCACCTCCACCAGGCCGTCCCGGAGCTGTTCGCGCATCTCGAAGCCCGAATTGCGGAAGACTTCGAGCATCGGCTGGTTGTTGGGACTGGTGATGGCAACAAATCGCACGAACCCGTTCGTCACCGCGATGACCGCCAAACGCTCCAGCAAAATTGTGCCAATGCCCTTTCCCTGAAACTCGTCGTCCACGGCAACGGCGAATTCCGCCGTCTTTTCGTCGTGCGCAATGTAGGAGCCCGTCGCAATGATGCTTGGCGCGCCGTCGGTTACCCGGCTGACGAGCATGGTCACCTGCTTCCGAGGATTGGACGAATCGCATAGCGAGGCGATCATGTCCATCCCGGGCTTGCTGTCGGAAAAGAACCGCTGGCGCCTCGACTCCGGCGAAAGCTGCTGGAAAAATGCAGCGACGGCGTCCGCATCCGAGGGCTGACTCAATCGAATGGTGGCTGTGGATCCATCTCGAAGGATGATCCGCCCGCTGGCGGCAGAATCTTGATAGAGGGCGGGAAGAAAGAGCGGCTTGAAGGTTTTCATAGGTTATTCCTGAAACAGAGGATAGTTTCGAAAATTTTTTCTGGTCCTTTTGGGCGGAGAAATCAACTGAAAAGCCTAAAGCGGGAAAAAATCGGGGATTCCCCGATAGGGGCCCATAAGGACCTTTTTGCGTCATCTCGGCGGCAGACGGTTCTGGCGCCGAGATCGACGTTATTTAGCGAGGATGGGTCAGCGCAGGCAAACCTTCAACGCATCCGGCAGGGTCGGACAGGCAAACTGGAAGCCGGCACGGCGCAGGGCCACCGGCTCAACACGCAGGCTCGCCAGCAGACTTTCGCGCGCCAGGTCGCCCAGCAGGAGTTTCAGCGCGAATCCGGGCACGGGCAAAAATGTGGGCCGCCGCAAGGCGCGGCCCAGCGCTCGGGCGAATTCACGATTGGTCACCGGCTCAGGCGCCACGGCGTTGACTGGCCCCCGAAGCGCCTCTTTCTCCAGACAATAATTGATGGCGGACAGCAGATCGCCGAGCTCGATCCAGCTCATGTATTGCTTCCCGCTCCCTAGCGGTCCCCCGAGTCCAAGGCGGAACGCCGGAAGCATGATTTTGAGAGCGCCGCCCGCGGGCGAAAGCACCACGCCAATCCTGAGGTTCACTACGCGAATTCCGGCATTCGATGCCAGTTCGGTCGCTTTCTCCCAGTCCACGCACACGGAAGCGAGAAATCCGTGGCCGGGCGGGGATTGTTCGTTCAGCCAAGTATCCCCCCGGTTGCCGTAATAGCCGATCGCCGATGCGCTGATGATCACCCGCGGCCGATGCGTAAGCCCGGCGAGCGACTCCATCAGGAACTCCGTCGCGGGCACGCGGCTTCGATAAATGCGCTGTTTTTTGGACTCGGTCCACAATCCCAAAATGGATTCGCCCGCGAGGTGGACCACCCCGTCAAGGCGCTCCAGGCCCGAACGCTCAATACGACCCGCCGCCGGATCCCACATCAAGTCCCCGCGAGAGCGGTCAGGATCCTTACGGACCAATCGGATGACGTAATGCCCACACGCTGTCAAATGCTGCACCAGCGCGGAGCCGATCAACCCGCTTGAACCGGTGACCAAAATCTTCATAGTGAGACAAACTGTAGGACGCGTTAGGGCGGATGTCGAATCACGTGTCAGATGCTATCTATGTGCCGCCGAGCGGCCCGCCGCAGGGCCCGGGCCCAAGCCGCGAAATCTACGCGGCGATGGGCGAAGAAAATATATTCCGAATGTGCCGGGATTTTTACGACGAGATCGGCCGTTCGCCGATCCGCCCGCTGTTCTCAGACGATCTGCCCGCGGCGTCGGAAAAACTCGCCGCGTTTCTGGTCGGCATCTGCGGCGGACCGCCGCTCTACCATCAAAGGTACGGACCCCCCATGATGCGCGCGCGGCACCTCGCCTTCCCCATCGACGAAGCGGCCCGCCGCGTCTGGCTGGACTGTTTTTTCAAAGTGCTCGAGAAGGCCGACCAGTACCACTTCCCTTCCCGCCACCTTGAGGGATTCAAACGATGGCTGGAGGAATTTTCAGCGTGGATGGTGAATCGAAAGTCGAGTTGACGCCCATCTGCGGACTGGAGTCGCGCCCAGCCGCCCCTTATTCTATCCCGATGCATTGAACTGTTGAAACGAAGGACAAACCCATGGAATCCATGCCGTATCGCTGGGCCGGAGCCTACACGGCCATCGTCACCCCGTTCACCCGGTCCGGAGACATCGACTTTGAGCGCTTCAAGGATCTGATTGAATTCCAAATTGCCAACGGGATCGACGGCCTGGTGCCGGTCGGCACCACCGGCGAGTCGCCCACCCTCAACTACGCCGAACATGAACGCGTCATCGAGGTGGCTATCGAAACGGCCCGCAAGCGCTGCAAGATCATCGCGGGCACCGGAGCCAACTCGACGGCCGAGGCGTTGGAGCTGACACGCCACGCGCGCGATGCCGGCGCGGATGCGACGCTTCAAGTGACCCCCTACTACAACAAACCCAACTCGCTGGGCCTGATTCGGCACTTCACGGCCGTAGCCGAACTGGGCCTGCCGGTGGTCCTTTACAATGTCCCCGGGCGGACCGGCAAAGAAATCCCGGTCGAGGTCGTGGCAGAACTCTCCGCTCACCCGAAAATTGTCGCGATCAAGGAAGCCGGCGGGAGCGTGGACCGGGTAAGCCAGATCCTTGCCCGCTGCCAGATCGAGGTGCTATCCGGCGACGACTCGCTGACGCTGCCCATGATGTCGGTCGGTGCGGTCGGTGTCATCAGCGTAGCCTCGAATGTCGCGCCCAGGCCCATCGCTGACATGGTGCATCACGCGCTCGCCGGCCGCTGGGCGGAGGCGCGCGCCTTGCATTACCGGTACTATCGGTTGTTCGCGGATTTGTTCATCGACACCAACCCAATTCCCGTCAAGACCGCCCTCGCGATGATGGGCCGGATCGAAGAGGCGTTCCGCCTTCCGCTCTGCGAAATGTCCGCTCCTCTAAAGGCCCGCCTGCGGGAGACGCTGCAGGCGCTCGGCCTGTTGTGAACCGCTCACCCCGGGAGACCGACATGACCAACGTTGTGATCATCGGCGCCGGCGGGCGCATGGGGCAGACGCTCATCCGGTGCATCGAAAACCAGGCCGTGCCGGGCATCCGACTCGTGGGCGCGGTGGATTTGTGGGACTGCCCCCTCCGCGGTCAACCCGCGGGGAAAACGGGCGTAACCATTACCAGCGACCTCGCGGCCGTCGCCCCGGAGGCGGACGTGCTGATCGATTTCAGCGCCCACCACGGCACCGTCGGGAATGCGCCCCGCATCGCAGCGTGGGGCAAGGCCTGGGTGATCGGAACCACAGGAATCGGGCCGGAGGGCCGGTCCGCCATCGAGGCCGCCGCTCAAAAAGTCCCCATCGTCTGGGCGCCCAACATGAGCTTGGGCATCAACTTGCTGTTCGCCCTCTTGGAGCAGGCGGCGCGCGCCCTCAAGGGGAAAGGATATGACGTGGAAATCATCGAACGGCACCACCGCCGGAAGAAAGATTCGCCCAGCGGAACGGCCCTCGGGCTCGGCCAAGCGGTCGCGCGTGGCTTGGACGTGAATCTGGATGAGGTGTCCGTACACGGTCGACACGGGCTCGCCGCGCAAGACCGCCCGTCGCAGGAGATCGGGTTCCATGCGGTGCGAGGCGGCGACATTGTTGGCGATCACACGGTGATGTTTGCCGCGGACGGCGAGGTCCTCGAATTTTCCCACCGCGCAACAAGCCGCGAGACCTTTGCGATCGGCGCCCTGCGCGCCGCCCTCTGGGTCCGCGGGCGGCCGCCGGGCCTCTATTCAATGCGGGACGTCCTCGGCGTGTGATGCTTCGCCAGCTCCCAGCCGACACGCGAGGGCCGAGCTCCGTCCGCCCATGAACGCGATCCCACAGGACCCATGCCCAGAAAAACGGGCGATCGCCGCGCACGTCATCCCATTCGTCGCGTGGCTACTGCTGATGCATTTCCTCGACATGCCGCAACTGCCTCCCGCCTGGGCCTACGCAATCCGCAGCGCCGTGTGCCTGGGGCTTTTCCTCTATCTCCGGCCCTGGCAGGGATACGCGCCGCTGGCCTGGAGGCACCTGCCGCCGGCGATCATCGTCGGACTCGCCGTGTTTATCGCGTGGGTGGCGCTGGAACATCCGGCGGCGGCCCGGTTGGAACCGCTCCGAGACTTGTACCTCCGCTGGGGCGTCCGCCCGCTGGGCGAACTGCGCGAGCCGCCCGCCGCGTCACCCTATGCGCCGGAGACATGCGGTTGGCCGCTGACCTTAGTCCGCATTCTCGGCTCCGGCCTCGTCATCGGCATCATCGAGGAATTCTTTTGGCGAGGGTTCCTGTATCGCTGGATGTTCGGCGGCGACTTCCGGCAGGTCGATCCAGGTCGGTTTGCCGCGCTTCCCTTCTTCGCCGTGGCCGCGATCTTTGCTGCAGAACATATGGAGTGGCTGGCGGGATTCGCGGCCGGCCTGGCCTATGGCTGGCTGTTCATCCGGACCCGGAATATCTGGTGCGTCGCGTTCGCCCACGCCCTAACGAATCTCACGCTCGGCGCCTACGTCGTCGCGACTCGCCAGTACCAGTTTTGGTGACGCCGCCCTGTCCCTGCGCGGCGACTGCAGCGCGCATGATCCGCAGCCTGCACGCTGCGCGAGCGCGCCGCCCGCCGCCTAGCCCGCCGCCGGAACGCGCCGCCTAGTCAAAGGCGCCGAAATTTTCCATGCCATGGAAATTTCCATAGCATGGAAGCCCGTGGCCGATCATTTTCCATAGGATGGAAATTTCCATGGCATGGAAATCCGCAGCGGAGGTGTTTCCATAGAATGGAAATTTCCATGCGATGGAAATTGAGGGGCGGGTCCGAGGTTCCGGGCACTGCGCAGCCTCGCCTCACTCACAGGTAGGGCCAGAATAGCCGCGCCACTCCGTCGCGCAGGCGGATCGGCAGTGGCCGGGCATCAAGTTCGGCCAGCGTCGCCTCCCGCGCCGAGGCGATTTTCTCGTCGATCCGGCGGTTCAGCTCCGCAGCGAAGCCTTCGTGGTAGCATTCGAGGTTGAACTCGAAGTTGAGCCGCAGCGATCGCGGGTCCCAGTTGCCGGAGCCAATCAGCGACCACGCGTCGTCGACGACAAAGAGTTTCGAATGGTCGAAGGGCGGCGGCGTCCGCCATACGCGGCAGCCGCGCTCTAGGACCTGCCAGAGGTGAGCTTGGCAAGCCCAGCCGACGGCGCGCAGATTGTTGACCAGCGGGATTACGATTTGGACCTCCACGCCGCGCAGCGCGCAGGTGTTCAAGGAACTGATGAGGGCTGAGTCCGGAAGGAAATAGGGCGTGACAATCCGAACGCGCCGGCGGGCGCAGGCTAGTGCGGCGAGAATCGTGGACCGGAGCTTGTCGCGGTCCTCATCCGGCCCGTCCGGAATGCCCCGCGCCCAGATATCGCCAGCCGCGCGCGGCTCAGCAAACCACGGATCGCCCTCCAGCCGCTCGCCGGTCGTGAATGCCCAGTCCTCCGCGAAAACCGTCTGCATTTGGGCGACCGCGGGCCCCTCGATGCGGAAATGGAGATCCTGTACGCGGTCGCCCTCCCGATCGGACACCAGATGGTTTTGGCGGATGTTCATGCCGCCGGTGAAGCCCACCCGGCTGTCGACCACGAGGATTTTTCGGTGGTTGCGCAGGTTGATGTAGGGCATTCGCCAATGGAAAAACGTCGGCATGAAGGCCGCGAACTTTACGTGTCGGCGTTCCAGGGCGCCGTAGATGGTGGGGAACGAGTAGCGCGCGCCGACGTCATCGATGAGTACGCGCACTTGCACCCCGCGTTCGACCGCGTCGCCCAACGCGTCGGCAAAACGGAGACCCACGGCGTCGTGAGCGAAAATGTAGGTCGAAAGGGTCACGCTCACCTGCGCGGACTCAATGGCGGCGAGCATCGCGGGGTAGGCTTCTTCACCGTTTCGGAGCGGCGTGATGGCGTTTCCGGTGCAAAGGGGGAGGTCGGAAATCCGGCCGACTGCCTTCGATAGGGCGAGAAGGTGATCGAAGCGATCCGGCAGCGGAGCGGAGGAGGCGGTGCTCGGCGCGCCGGGCATCGGCAGCAGAACGGCGCGTCGGTCGCGCAGTAGCACCGCGCGGCGCTGGATGCGGTTGATGCCGAGGAGCACATACAGCGCGGCTCCCGCCACCGGGAAGAGCAGGATCACGCCGATCCAGGTCGTTGCCGAGCGAGGGTCCCGCTTGTAAAGGATCGCGTGAGCTGCCGCCCACACATCCAACGCGAGGATGGCCGCCGCCGCGAGATGGGGCCATGCGCCGATCCACCAATCCGCCATGCGCGGGCAGTATAAGGGGCCGTTGATGAGGCTGCCAGCAGAACGCTGATTTCCGCCCGGACGAGCCTGCGAACTTGCTGTGCCGCACCTCGAGGAGTAGCGTATCCAGTGGGGGCAGTAAGGTGAGTCAACCGATCGAGACAAGCGGAATTCCGCGGTACCTTGCCCATTACAACCGGACGGCGCTGGTGGCGGCAGCCGTTTATTTCACGTTATCGGCTATCTACATCGCCGTGTCGGACCGGCTCGCCGCGGACTGGGCGGCGGAGCCTGAGTTCTATAGAGTACTCCAGACGGCCAAGGGGATTGGCTTCGTCGGTCTCACATCGCTTGTGCTGTTCGGCTTGTTGCAGCGGTTGTTGCGGCGGATGGCGCGCGACCGGCAACGCATCGCCGAGCAGCAGGATGTCCTGGTGGCCGCGGAGCGGCGCGCGGCCATCAGCCTGATGGCGGGCGCCGTTGCTCACGATATGAACAACGTGCTCGCCGTTGGCCTGGCGAATGCGGAGATGTTGAACGCGCATGGATCGCTGGATTCCGCCGGTCGGCAAATGCTCCGCGATATCGTGGAGTCCTTCGACCGCTTGCACGAATTAACGAGGCGGATGTCGGCCCTCGAGCGCCCGGCAGAGTCGCTTCCCAAAACGAGGCAGGATCTCATGCGCGTGGTTCGGGACGCGGCAAGATGGCTGCAGCGGCACCCCGCGATGAGCGATCGGCTGCTCGCCATCAGCGGACCCAATACGGCGGAGATTGAGATACACGAGCCGATGATCCGCGATTTACTGCAAAATTTGGTGATCAACGCCGCGGAAGCCGTGCCGCCCCGCGGTCGGGTCGAAATTTGGGTCGAAGACTCGCCCGGCGAGGTGGTGATCGAGGTTCACGATAATGGGCCCGGCATTTCCGCGGAGCAACGGGAGCGGATCTTCAATCCATTTTATACAACGAAATCGTCGGGCCTGGGTCTGGGTCTGGTCTCGGCCCGCGCGATTGCCAGGGCGCATGGCGGCACCATCGAAGCTTCCGAATCGCCCCTCGGAGGCGCCTGCCTCCGCGTGAAGTTACCCAAACGAGCTTCGGGCTGAACGCTCCAGTCGCGCTGTTTTGGAACACATTGTGAGCGAAGCTCCGCCGGCGTGCCGGAAACGGTCTGCCCTCACCTCGAATTCGCCGCGCTCATAACTTTTTAGTCCGTGCGCAACTCCTTAGATATCTGGCTTACCCGTTCACTTTGGTATACGCGCGGCCTACCAAAATCCAAACCTCACTACAATCCGGAAACCCCTGATCGCCCGCTTTCTTATCCTCAACCATCACGGGCTGAAGAAAAAAGCCTTGCAGCGCCCTATCTTTCAAACTATCGAGCAGGCTCAGACAATACTGGTTGTAATCGAGGTCCTGGCATAATCATTTGTCATGTTGTGGGAAGGCGTTTTCTTATGTCATTGGTTAGGCTTTCGAAAGGTCGGACAGGAGTAGCTGGCGAATACCTGGTTGCGGCGAATTGTGCCGGTTAGGCCACATGGCTTCGATCACATTACGCAACACGCGAGGGATCGATATTCTTGTATCCAACGCGTCTGCGACGAAGCCGGTCGCGATCCCGGTAAAAACAAATCAGGGAAAAGAACCTCGCTGGGTTCTAAACAGGAACGCCGAGAAGTGTCAATCTGATCATCTATTCTATGTATTCGTAAATCTAAAGGAGGATCGACAGCGGCCCGATTCTACATCGTTCCAAGCGGGAAAGTCGCTGAGTTTGTTAGGAACGATCATAAAAAATGGCTGGAAACGCCTGGAAGGAAGGGCCAAGCCCACCGGGATAGCCCCGTGAGGAAATTTCGCGATCCCGAAAGACACTATTTGGAACGATGGGACCTCTTGGGCCTTTGAAGCTCTTTTGAAACGTTGACGGCCTGAGGAAAGCGCGCCACGGAATCATTGGCCTGATTCGACAAATCACGCCGTCGGTCGGTGACAGGGACCATCGCTGGCGGCGCGGGCAATTGAATCCTTGAAAAGGTTTCGAAAGGACGATATGCTCTTGAACAGCGATCGAAAGGTGCGCAATACTACAGGCGGGGTCAAAATCCCCAGGTCGAACAATGGGCTTTTCTGTATGAATGACCCGGCCGCAAGCTCAAAATCGACGGGAAAATAATGGGAAATGAAGAGATAAAGAGAATCTGGGTGCCGCAAGCAATCGCGAGCGTGATGCTCCTGGGGGCGCAGAGTCGGGACAACCCGTATGGGTATTACATCCTGCTTCGCTACGTCTGCTGCGCTGTTTTCGCCTATCTCACAGTCCTGGCCATCAGACAGCGGAATGAGCAATGGGCATGGATTCTTGGAGTTATTGCGGCAATCTACAACCCCATCTTTCGGGTCGGGCTGGACCGTGAACTCTGGTCCATCGTTAACGTTGTGACGATCGGAATCGCTATCGCATCCGTATTTGTCCTATCGCCAACGCAGAAGAGCCGGTGAACCACCGTCTGGGACTCCGTGCTCCATGACTTCACCGTCTCGCTCCAAGGGCAGACAAGTTTTGTAGCTCCCATCTCGGTGATTATTTCTCTCACCCAGTTTATCCTCATGTTCGCCGAAAACGGAGCCGTTAGGTGGATAGCAATACGGTGCCCGCAAATGTTGATCGAAAACGAATTTCTGAAATATCGCAAACCATCGCGAACCGATGGGCTTTGTCAATGCGGGGGTGATCACGTCCAATTGCGGGATACGCGCTGACGCGACAATTGCGGCAAGTTTTTCATAGCTAAAGTAGATATCGAAAACGTTATCTAGATGAATCTTAGGTCGATTATGGGTCTCAACCGGTAGAAATCAGGGCGGGATAGATTGATTTGAAAATTTAAGCGCAAATTTAAGACAATCATCGAATAGGCATGCCGCTCAAGTTTTGAACGCTCAAGGGGGTGACGCCGCTCAAGCCTAACGTTTTACTCCTCAGAAAACTGTTTCGATCTTTGAAATAGCATGTAGGAGCGGGCACGTGATTATTCGCCGAGAATGCAGTAAGGAACATTCGGCACGAGTTCAGTGTCAGGAAATGCTGAGAACGATAAGACCTCAACACCGAAGCCCTCCTGGATAAGGGCTCATTGAATACTTGAAGTGGGAAGGGAAAAAGAGAAAATCACCTTGAAGAAGGTGCATCGTGCAAAACGGGCAAAGAATAGCGGAAACGAAGCCTATCCGAATCGAGCCTTACGTAGGCGAGCACACTCAGGGGGACTCGTGCCCTCCTGAGCGATGGTGTTCGGTGAAGAGGAGGATGCTAGGATGGGGCGATACTCACACATCGCAGTTGCAGCGATGCTCGGGGTGACATCGGCGTTGTCCGACGACATCACAACACTGGATGGAAAAAAATACTCCGACGTCACGGTAATGCGCGTGGAAGCGGATGGGATCCTCGTAAAACACGCTGCAGGTATTGGGAAGTTGTGCTTCCCTGAATTGCCTCAAGAAATCCGCGATAGGTACGGTTACGACTCGGAGAAGCATCGCCGATACTACTATGCCCAACAGCAGCAGGCTGCCAAGGCGCGCCTCTATCGATTGCTTGACTCGGCGGCGATTGAGGTTGAGGCAAGGCTGAGCCGAGTTCTCGATGACGGTGCGCTGGCCTATATCACGGTTTACAAAACCTATACGTTTACAAATGTCGTCACGAAGACGCATTCCGGCAGATCCACCACCTACAACCCTTTGAGCGACACCCTCCAAACGATGCCCTCGGGCTCGCAGGGGTCCGTCGTTCGTGCCGAGGTTAAAACATTTACCATCAAAGAGAAACGACATAATCCTGTTTTCATCGTCGGTCTCCCTAGCGGTTATGTCGATGGAGATATATGGACAGGCAGACTCTACCCCATCGGGACATACATCTACACATCGATCTATAGCGACCCTAAAAAGATCAGGAAGTATGCTGCATCACCCGAGGTTGCTATTCAAAGCCTGGCAGAATGAACACGATACCTTCGCCTGCGTCCTACGGCTCTACGCCGGAAGTGTTCAGTAAAGTGCATTAGGAGTAGGAAAGGAGCACATCTTCATGCCCACGGACCGAGATAAACTTACGTCCATTCAATACTGGAATATCAGTGATGAAAGGAAGGCACAAAGGTATTACATTGCATTCTGCCTGCTGGTAGCAGCGATTCAGGACTGCTTTCTCGGGCGATGGGAAAGAGAGCGAGACAACTTAAATTGGGCGGCGACCTGCTATTATTACTCGTTGGTCCATCTAGGACGACTTCTTTGTTTCCTTGGAGTCGGTGATTTTCCTACAAGCCACGCAATGCTCCGATACTTACTTCACGCTGATTCACAAAATCGTTCAAATCGGAAACCTTCTAAATATCCGTTCGACTGGCTGAAGGCATTTGAACGTTATAATAATTTTAGAAAAGCCGACCGAATTCAGACGGTTACGGTACAACCTTCACAAAATGAGTTGCGGAATGTCATCGTTGAATATCTGGAGTCAATCGGTTTAGCTGATGCCAGAAACCAGCTATTCATTTGCGGGAAGCGGCTTTTTGCCGCTGGCCCCCTCCGAAATGATAGCAATTATGAGGCTCTACTAATCGCCCACGAATATCAGCACATCGAGATGTCATCTGCTTTTCACGAGCTTAGTAGGGCCATGGAGGAGGCCGCCGTCAATTCTCTACTTCTCGGTTGTCAGGCATTCTCCAGCTTTGTAACACGCGATAAGACGTTGGAGTCCCGACGCGAAGAATTCCTAGCCTTCACTGCCGAATATGTGAGACGCCGCATAATCGAGGCGATTTCGCGAAAGATTCGCGATAACATCTGTTTAGTATCGGACTTGCGGAGCTTAGCGGGCTCTATAGTACCCAAGCACACTGGTGGTCGGTATGACGACATAGAAGAGATGGTTTCTTTAGAGGTCTTCGACAGCAAGTCGGCACTAATGGAAGATTTCAGACAAAAAATCCATGCTCTAGCAAAAATTTCACGAACAGAGGGAGGACGGCTGACTAAGCCGCGCTGCATACCATGAATCCGTCGCAACGTTAAAATAGGCAGAATCTTGAATAAAAAGGTGATTTCGACAGTGCGAGACGCAAAGGAAAATAGCCTGTTGTCCCCGTCCCTGATAGGGGGGACACGGGTTGAAGTGATTATTGAAGCCGGATCGTCATGCGCTGCATGTAGCGCGGAAACCCCCGTCACTGCGATTGGGATACTCTTGAAACGGATGCGAAATAGGGGCAACATGCCACAGAGCGATCGAATAATATGAATCATGAAACAAAGAACAGGCGGAGGCTATCTAAAGCGGCAAGACGGTCATGTTTACACGAGTATCCCGATGCGGGCTTCATTGCTATAGGCTTAATCGAATAATCTAAGCAGGGGATACAGAATTAGGGAGGATGGGTCATGGCATTATTTGTTTATACGACGAGGGAATGTGAAGAAGATATTGATAATCACGCCGTTACACATGACATAGAGCGATTTCGCAAGCGCCTACTTCAGGCTCAAAGGACGGATCTCTTCGACAATTTTCCTCCTCCGTACATGAAGAAGCGGTTTCACCGGCAATTGCGTTTAATAGCCCGACAGTATCCGTTCTGTGACGGCGAGCATCTAATTGTTTGCTTTTTGAGGCTGTTAGTTCGCGGAAGTGCTGATTACGAAGACTTTCTAAATAATCCAAGAGAATACGGAGACCGTTATCTTGCATCGCTGGTCAATACGGCAGATTTGGAAACATGGCTGAAAGAGCAGCTTAGAGAGAATCCACCTCCAGCTAAAGCCGAGCCGACAGACATCGAGCGACGCTATTTGTGGGATGTTATGGGGGAGTCACAAACGAACCTGGCTCAAATATTCGTGTGCGAAAGCGAGGACTGGGTACGCGCGGTTACCGACAAAAAGGTGAGGAATAGATTGGTTCTTTTGGCCGAGGCGATTCTTGAAGCGTCTGAAAAAGGACCAAGCGACAATCACATAATATACGTTCGAGGACAAGGCGATATTCGTATCGTTGGCCGACTCTTTCCACATCATTCAAAGCTTTTTTTGGCGGGGCTTCTGACAGAGGTCGATGGCGAGGAATCGAGAGTCCGTCAGCGATATGCTTCGATTCTGGAACCCGAAGCAGGATCGGTCACGGAGGAACTCATTCTCCAGAATTCGATGCGTGCATATCCGAATGAATTACTGTTGGATGTAGATCTTTGGATCGACGTCGAGCAGGACGAAGCATCAAATCTTGCACTATCTCCAGAGGAGGCAACCATTCTGGAATCGGTTCATTCCCAGGTTGCGACGAATGGGGTCGTGGGATTTCCTCTCTTCATCAATGGCCGCGCGGGCAGCGGAAAATCGACCATCCTACAGTATCTATTTGCTGACTACCTTCGGCTCCACTTCTCTATGCCGGAACAACCCAGCGTCAGGCCTCCGATCTACTTTACGTGCAGCGCCGACCTTTTACAGCGCTCAATGAAAGTCGTTTCGGGACTTCTTAAATGCGGACACCGTTACGTATTGCGCCATCACCAGAGTAACAATAATAGGAATTTTAACGAAGAATTATTAAGGATGTGTTTCAGGGATTTCCACGACTTTCTGTACTCATTTCTCTCTTCCGAAGACCGTGCAGGGAGGTTCTCGCGCCGTCTGTATGTTGATCATGCTAGGTTCAAGGGTTTGTGGCAGTTGAGGTTCGGCCGCGATCCGGTGGCTATCAGAGAATACGGCCCCGATATATCTTGGCATATTATAAGAAGTTACATCAAGGGATTGAGCGTCGATGGTTATCTTGATCCGGATGAATATCGAGCTCAACCAGAAAAGGAAAAGACCGTCAGCACACAATGCTTTAAGACTGTTTATGAGAGAGTCTGGGAGAGCTGGTATCGTCCAATGTGTGAGGAGGGTTTGCACTGGGATGATCAAGATCTTGCACGACACCTGATTGAGATCGATGCGGTGAAAGCGGAATATCCCGCCATCTTTTGCGATGAAGCCCAGGACTTCACTCGGCTCGAACTGGAAATCATCTTTAGACTATCTATCTTCTCACAACGTCGCCTTACACCGCAAGAATTGAACCGTGTGCCTTTTGCGTTCGCTGGCGACCCCTTTCAGACTCTCAATCCGACAGGATTCCGGTGGGAGGCTATAAAGTCGGCCTTTGTTCAGAAATTTATTCGTTCTCTTGATCCTGCGTGCAGGTCGGGCATCCGGGATATGAATTATAGAGAGCTGTCTTTCAACTACCGCTCAACAAAAAACATCGTTCGTTTATGCAACACGATCCAGGCGCTTCGCTCTTTCCTTTTCGATATTTCGAATCTCAAGCCGCAAACAACATGGCAATATGAGCAAGAATCTCCAATTCCTTTATGGTTCGAAAAAGGGAATGATAAAGTCCTCGAGGCGCTTAGAAACGAGAAGGACCTTACAATCATCATACCCTGTTTGGAGGGCGAAGAAGTAGATTACGTTGCGAAGGACGAGTTTCTTGCCTCTGCCGTCCAACGCGACGATACAGGAGTTGCAAACAACGTTCTGAGTGCCACCCGCGCTAAGGGGTTGGAGTTCAATCGTGTTGTTTTGTATGGTTTTGGGGAAAGCGCGTTCGAGGATCTCTTGATGCCTCTCCAGAGAGACGATCTCTGGAACGTTGAACCGGAGTGGGCATTGCCCCGCGAGTATTTTATTAATCGCTTATACGTTGCGGCCAGTCGCCCAAAGCGCCGACTCTTTGTGATCGACACGCAACGAGGGTTGGATCGGCTATGGTCTTTTGCAACCGATCTTGAGACACAGCGCAAGCTATTGGCGAGGCTACGCCACAGCAGCGAGGTGTGGCGCGATAGCATAGGCCTTATCGAACAAGGTAGAGATTCAGATTGGTCGTCGGATCGCGACGGCCTCAAAGACATCGCTGAGCGCTATGAGCGCGAGGGCAAAGCCAGAAAGGATGCGTATATGCTAAGGTCCGCAGCGATGTCATATTCCGGTGTTGGGGACAACTTCAAAGCACGGCAGTGTCGTGCGTCTGCGCTGCTATACGAACGCAGGTTCAAGGAGGCTGGCGATGAATTTGCCGAGTGCGGTGATTACGATCAATCGCTGGCGGCATACTGGGAAGGTTCTGAATACGCAGCAATTGTGGAGCTTGGCAGAATCGCCGGGCGGTTACATGGTCGACTAGAGCATCGGATTTCGGATTTTATTTCGCACGCTGCGAGTCTAGAGACTGCCATTGAGTTGTTGAGGTTATTCGATGAACGGCTTACCGATCTTGGCTTTCGAAACGAATCTTTGTCTAGTCAGGCTTGGTGCACAGCCATCGGAAAGATCTTCGAAAAGCTTGTGCAAGAGATTCAACCTAACGGTGATATTAGGAAGTGGGTCAATGTAGCCTCATATGCCCGCCGACTGGCGGACATGGGTTTTGCTGTTCGACCGCGGATCCTTGGAGCTTTGTTCTTTCGCGCGCAAGACTGGACCGGGGCCATTTCCGCATGGGAACGTGCTGGCGAGACACAGTCGGAGGATTTTCGCACCGCGAAGGCACATCTGCTGGTCGGGGATATCGAGGCTGGTCGCAAGACGGATCTGTCGATCGAGGAGGCCCGAATCGTAGCGGACCACTACACGAGGAGGGATCAATTCGCGATTGCTCTCAAATACTGGAAGAAGGCGCGCGACGAGAAGGGTTTTGCTCGTGTTTGCGTGGCCGCGCTTGCCCGGGGTGACCGAAAAATCGCCTTGGAGGCGGTAGAAGCGGTTGTGGAGTTGTTCGTTGCGAGCGGCAGATGGGCGGATATGACTGACCTTTCATCTGAGGGAAGGTGGGCGCTCGTTCAAGGCGACGCCAGCAAGGCTCTGTCCTCCCTCGTGAAGGACAATGGCGACCGAATTTTGGCTAAGACGGCCCTCTGCTTGGCCGATTCTGACGGACTGGTTAAAGCCGAGGCGTCTCAAAAGCGCCGCGTGTGGGACTATCTGAAGAACTGCTTCATTAATGATATAGATTCATGGTGCAGACACACAACCCCCGATGTAGCGGGAGCTGCGATCGAAAGAGCAGGACGTGTAATTGACGCCCTTATGTTCTACGAGAATGTCATAGCATCCTCGGTGTTACTCGTGAGCAAAAGGACCGGGCTAAAGTCCGCTGGGTGAAATGCAAACGCCGGCAGGTCGAGCGCGAGGAACGCAAGAATGTTCAGAAAGCTCGCCGGTCAGCGAGCGAAGCCGAGGAGAAGCTCCGCGAGTGGGGGATCGCCGATGTGGAAGAGATTCCGGAGTTTCCCATAATCAAAGGCTTGACGGAACCGCACCCGCCGCCGGCGTCCGAACAGGAGGTTCAAGAGTCAACACCCTTTATTCCGCCGGGCGCGCGCTCTATCCCGAAGCCCGAAGCGTCGGTCGTTGCTTCAGTAAAAGCGCAGCCCCCAGAGGTGCTTCCCAATACAGAGCTGCATATGGATTGGACTGTGGGAGATTTAGCCTTTCGGTTCTCTCCGAAAGCGAGTCGAATCAACCTCGAGCATCGGCGGACATTGGAGACGGCGACCGTCCTCTTGGTCGAAAGGAAGTGCCGAAGCAACGATGTGAATTTCGTCCCCTTGAGCGAGGACTCGCTGGTTTTCAAATGCGGCGAATGGCAGATCGAGTGCGATCTTCGCGGACTGGATCAGTCCGAATTCTTCTCTTTTCGTTTTCTTGATACGGGAATCGAAATCCGTGTCCCATTCTCGAAAGAGGATCGATAGAGACAGCCCCAACTGTTGAACAAGCCAGTCGCGGCCTTTACGTTGAGAGGCTCTGTCCGACGTACAGCCGCGATTGCTGACTTTAGGGCAAACACGCAGCTTCGTCGCCGTGGGTATCTTTAGAAATACGCTGAACGGATTGAGTTATCGCTGAGCTGAGCGCGATACGGCTTGTATGCGCATGCCAGTGCCCCGATTGCGCGAAAAAACAAATAATGGAAATGAATCAGAAAGGCGGTAAATTCTTTTACAGTTATCGTTAGCCATAAGGAGAATAACCGGCGGAAAACCAACCGAGCCAAGCAGCTCGTGATTACGAGATGTATACCGGATGGCCCGTCAGCCGCGTGGTCCTGACGCTGACCGCTAAGAGATGAGAGGGTAGCCCCAAACTTATGAAAATTAGAAAGTGTTCAATGTCTGTTTATGCAAGCTCACATTTACTGATACTCAGTGAGATTGGCTGCTCAGTCATATCCGTGACTCACCAGATAACTCGCGGGGTGGACGTCCTCCCGCAGATCAACGATGAGTTCTCTGAGGAATCTCAGGATCCTTGACAACGGCGCCGAGTGGGAGGACTTTCCGGCGGAGTTCGGGGACGGGAGATCCTCCCATGAGTGCCTAAAGATTCGGGGTTATTTGATTTCATGCTGACCCGGGAGATGCGGAATCAAATTATTGGTGATCGAGGTTACAACAGCGATCGATTGGACGAGGGATTGGCCGTTCACGGCATCGAGATGATTGCGCCGATCCGATCGTATCGTAGGCCGGAGAAGCTCACGCAGGACGGCCGCTGCGCCTCTAAGCCCGACGATGGGCGGTCAAACGAACTAGTCGTATGATGGGGAACATTCGGCGCGTGGGTATCTGCTGGGAGAAATCCACCGTCCTCTATCAAGGTCTGTTCATATCTCACGCACGCTTCTTCTCCTAAAACAGGTTTAGGGTCGCCTCTAGGTCTGCGCAAGTCTCGACAGCACAGGTGGTTTCCTAATAGGGAAATGGGAACAATCACAAGGTTACTGAGGAAGTGGTCATTATCGAGAAGGCCATTCCGGAACTAAACAGAGCCCTACCAGCGCCTTTGTCGTATCCTTACCCTTTGCGAGTTCGGAATCGGGTGCGCCGTGAAGTTCGACTTATAAGAACGAGACATACTGGACGCGGCGTATAGGTGAGTGTGGCGGGCCGGTGGGTTTGGGTAGGATGAGGGCGCGGAGTGGACTTGAGGCGCCAGTATGCCGAGAGCAGCTCAGGCGCAAGCTTCGGCGGAATCATCGTCACCCGCCTCTTATGTCCCTTGCCGAACTGAATCGCCAGTTGCAGTCGTTCAAGGTCCACGTCCTTAACGCGGAGCCGCAGCAGCTCCGAAAGCCGGAGGCCTGCAGCGTACATCCATTAATCCATCAGCTGATAGGTGCCGTTGAACTGCTCAAACAACCGGCGGCATTCCTCGGCGATAAGGACCGTGGGAACTTGCCGGCCCTCACGGGCACGCTCGAAGTTGCTGAAATCGCCGGGGTCGCGCCGCAAGGCGCAGGGCATACTTGGCGGGTGGGAGGTACGATTTCTTCCAATCCTGGTGTTTCTTGAAGGTGGCCGTTGTGGCGAATTTGCCGGTTTGGCGCAACCATTATCGAAATTTGACAATCGCCTCCCTGTACGCCCGTTGCCGATTCGCAGGAATCTCGGTATGGAGCGCTGACTCCCAATCGTCAAAGATAATTGGACAATCTGCTGTCATCGGAACGTCGCGGTTTCAAGTAGTCTTTATGTGGCCATCTGTGGTTTACGGCTACATCAGCGCCCAATCCACCTGCAAAAAGCCTTCTTCATCGCCCGCCCATCCGTCTAGAACCATTGATCGCTGACAAATTTAGCCTTGTCGCGACGTTAAATCCAAAATATCATCCAAACAGAATTGCGGCCGCACCCATAGTCCGGCCAATAACACTGGTTGGTGAAGGATATGAAACGGACGGCATATCCCTTACCGATAAACATAACCGTCCTTGAACTCAACAGGAGAAGACAAAATGAAATGGACGAGAGTGATGGCAATTCTGACGCTGACCGCGCTGGCGTTCAGCGCAGCCCGAGGTTCTGATCTGGCAATTA
>JANWZO010000028.1 GCA_025054615.1 Kiritimatiellia bacterium | reverse complement strand
CTGTTAGCGGGATCGGTGGCACGCAGGTCGTCAATGTCAACATAGGTTCATGACATCAATTTTGTTCAATGGGAGTGATAAGGGGTTCGGGTACGGGACGAATGAGATGCTGTGGGAATTTACGATGGTCGATCCGACAGCGCTCAGCGAGCAGGCCAACGACCGGGAAGGCTCGGGTACGTTCATGACGAATATCACGGTCTCAGCAAGCATCGATGCGTTTCGGCTGTATGCGAATTCGTGGGTCTTCGGCGGCTATCGGAAACCCTACTACAATAATTTCGAGGTAATTCCGGAGCCATCGACGATCGCGATGGCCGCACTCGGCCTTGCCGGTCTCATCTGCCGCAGAATGCGCATATTATTCTTGGTCTCAAACCCCCGCAAAAACAACCTAAGGTAGGTCACCTCTCGGCAGGTGGCATTTTGTCTCGTTTGAAAGTCCCTCTTCTGAATGGGCAGGCGGGTGGAGGCGTTGTCGGGGCCGTCGGCGCCGGAAAGTCTCCGGGCTCACCGCGCCTCGCTACAGGTCGGCATAAAGCCCTCGCCCTCTATAGACTCGATCTGCAGCCGCGACTTCGGGAGTTCAACACCGCACCCTCAATCCGAAATCGCCGCCAGGCCCGTTTGGCCTGGCGATCACTCAGTCCCGCTTCTCGCGTCGCGTCCACGATGCGCGACGGTTTTTTCGGCCCGACTCATTGACCTTCAGGCTCATTCGCTCGTTCCGACGCATTCAAAGATCAATTATCGCAGCGGTCTTCTTCCGCAGCGATAAGGCCGATTCTATCGAGTGAGCAAGAGGATAATTTCAAAAAGCCATGACACTGCGGCGATCGCGCGTTGACACTGCTCTTATCAGCAGCTATCGCTGGACAACAAATCTTAGACACACTGGCGGAAAGGGCATGATACCCTTCGCGCTATCCGGGCCGACCGCGTCAGGTAAAATGAGTTCCCGATGTCTGTTTCTGATCTGGTGCGCAATCGTCGTCTTGGCGACGAGCGCGGGATTCCTGACGCGCTGGTGCGGCGACATACCCGCCGCGAGCATCGGTTTTTGGCGTGTTGCGGGAGCCGCGCTGGTGTGGTTGCCGTTTGGTTGGATCGAGTGGCGGCGATCTGACCGGCCACGACTGTTGACGCGTGGCGCGGTCATAAGCGGAACTTTTCTTGGCGTGCACCTGGCCTCATGGTCGTGGGCCCTGCAGAACACAACGCTGTCGAACGCCTATTTGTTCATGGGTTTGCAACCACTGTTGGCTCCCTTCGTCGCCCGACCGGTTCTTGGCGAGCGGTTGAATCGGGGAGAGTTGGCCGCTTGCTTGATGGCGTCAGCGGGGATGGCCGTGATTCTGGGAGGACAGTTCGCTATGGAACCCGAGCACCTCGCCGGGTCCTTGGTAGCGTTTGGTTCCGCGGTGATGTGCGCGAGCTTTTTTGTCTTCACACGCAAATACCGCGCGCGGCAATCGTCGATTTTATTTACGCTTGCGGTCTTCGCGACGGCCGCGTTTGTACAGGGCGCTCTCGCACTCGCGCTCGACGGCCAGATCAGCGCGGGGCAAGGCGCTGAGCGATTTGCGTTGCTGGGGTTGATTCTCTTCCCGACCGTTGGCGGACACTCCCTTTCGATCTACCTGCTGCGATATGTGAAGTCGCAACTGGTAGCGCTTGCCGTTCCGGCGCAGTTCGCCCTGGCGACGGTCGGAGCCATCTGGTTTTTTGACGAGCGCATGACTCCATGGTTGCTTGGCGGAGCCGCCCTCGTCATGGCAGGCGTGATTCTGGGTGTCATGAAGAGCGAGCCGCAAAGTTCAGTTTCAGCCGTCGCCAATCGCGAATCCTGATCCTTTTGGTACAGCAAGGATCCTTTCGTTCTGGGCGCAAGAAGACTGGACGAATCGCTCCGGTCTCACGGGAGAGCTTCAGACCCTGTGGTACCCTTATGGCCCGCCGCCCACAAGGCAGGCAGGTTGCAGGCTGTTCAAGCCCCGAGCTGCGTAGGGATCGGCGTAGCCGTACGGTGACGCAGACATGGGCCTAATCGTCGCTCTGTCTCCTTCGAAGTTTTGATGTTACGCCTTTTTGATCGGACACTTCGAGGCAGTTGAATGCCGCGAATGGTTCAATGAGATTGTATGGAAGAAAAAAGCCGGCGCCAAATGGCGCCGGCTTCTAAAATTATTCCCGGCAACGTGCTACTCTCCCGAGGACTCCACCTCAGTACCATCGCCGCTGAGGGGCTTAACGGCCGTGTTCGGAATGGGAACGGGTGTTTCCCCCTCGCCATGGTCACCGGGAAAAACCGGTCCCGCTATCTGCGGGAAAAGGGATTGCATAGGATGGGTCCACACGGCACCGAGAAGAAAATAGATGATCAAGTCGCACGGCCGATTAGTACCGGTTAGCTCAGCGCCTCACGACGCGTACACACCCGGCCTATCAAGGTCGTAGTCTTCGACCGGCCTTTAGCTCCTTGCGGAGGGGAGATCTTATCTAGGAGAAGGCTTGGCGCTTAGATGCTTTCAGCGCTTATCCGTTCCGCACATAGCTACCCGGCGCTGCCGCTGGCGCGACAACCGGAACACCAGAGGTGCGTCATTCCCGGTCCTCTCGTACTAAGGAATGGACTCCTCAAATCTCCTGCGCCCACAGTGGATAAGGACCGAACTGTCTCACGACGTTCTGAACCCAGCTCGCGTACCGCTTTAATTGGCGAACAGCCAAACCCTTGGGACCTTCTCCAGCCCCAGGATGCGATGAGCCGACATCGAGGTGCCAAACCACCGCGTCGATATGGACTCTTGGCGGTGATCAGCCTGTTATCCCCGGAGTACCTTTTGTCCGTTGAGCGATGGCGCTTCCACACGCTACCACCGGATCATTTAGGCCTGCTTTCGCACCTGCTCGACTTGTAGGTCTCGCAGTTAAGCACCCTTCTACCTATACGCTCTACGCACGATTGCCGACCGTGCTGAGGGTACCTTCGCGCTCCTCCGTTACTTTTTAGGAGGAAACCGCCCCAGTCAAACTGGCCCTCTGACACTGTCCCCCGGCCGGCTGACGGCACGGGGTTAGAATTCCGATGCCTCAAAACTGGTATTTCACTGACGGCTCCATCCCGACTGACGCCGGGACTTCACAGCCTCCCAGCTATGCTACATATGAAGAACCAGAACCCCATATCAGATTGCAGTAAAGGTTCACAGGGTCTTTCCGTCCTACTGCGGGTACCAGACACTTTCCTCTGGACTACAATTTCACCGAGATCCTCGTTGAGACAGCGCTCAAGTCGTTACACGATTCGTGCAGGTCGGAACTTACCCGACAAGGAATTTCGCTACCTTAGGACCGTTATAGTTACGGCCGACATTCACGGGGGCTTCGGGTCGGAGCTTCGCCTTGCGGCTAACCCCTTGCCTTAACCTTTCCGCATTGGTCACGTGTCACACCCTATACGTCCTCTTTCGAGTTTGCAGAGTGCTGTGTTTTTGGTAAACAGTCGCTTGAGCCCTTTCACTGCGCCTCTCCAGCGCTTGAGGTGATCGCACGCCGGGGAGGACCCCTTCTACCGAAGATACGGGGCTAGATTGCCGAGTTCCTTAACGAGGTTTCTCTCGCGCGCCTTGGTATGTTCTACCCTCCCACCTGTGTCGGTTTCCGGTACGGTCGCTCGACCGGCTCGCTAGAAGTTTTTCTCGGCAGTTGAGCCCACGCGAATCCGCATCGGCCGTAGCCTCCGCGTCCCATCCCCCCTTGATGTTACCCCGGCGGATTTGCCTGCCGGAGCCATCTCGAGGCTTGGACCGCCACTTCCAATCGGCGGCTCGCGCTACTTGCTGCGTTACTCCGTTGCTGGTAACGCCGGTCGGGCGGTGCAGGAATATTGAACCTGCTTCCCATCGCATACGTCGATTGACCTCTGCTTAGGGGCCGACTAACCCTGGGCGGACGAACCTTCCCCAGGAAACCTTGGGATTTCGGCGACCGGGATTCTCACCCGGTTTATCGTTACTCATGTCCGCATAATCACTTCTCTACAGTCCAGAGTCGGTTTCCCTTCTCCTTCGACCCGTAGAGAACGCTCCTCTACCACGCCGTCCAGGCGAACCTGAACGACATCCGCGGCGTCGGCATCCGATTTAGTCCCGTTCATTTTCGGCGCGAGATCACTTGGCTGGTCAGCTGTTACGCACTGTTTAAATGATGGCTGCCTCTAAGCCAACATCCCAGCTGTCTTCGCAATCTCACATCCTTACGCACTTAACCGGATTGGGGGGCCTTAGCCGGCGGTCTGGGCTATTTCCCTCTCGACTATGAAGCTTATCCCCCACAGTCTATCTCCGCGAGTGTCTGCCGCGGCATTCGGAGTTTAACTGGCTTCGGAACCCCGGTAAGGGCCCTAGTCCAATTAGTGCTCTACCTCCGCGGCGAGCAATCTCGCAGGCTAACCCTAAAGTTATTTCGAGGAGAACCAGCTATCACCGAGTTTGTTTAGTCTTTCGCTCCTACCCACAGCTCATCCCAAGCCTTTTCAACGGCCACGGGTTCGGACCTCCACGAGGTGTTACCCACGTTTCATCCTGGCCATGGGTAGCTCACACGGCTTCGGGTCCACGGCATGCGACTGGACGCGCATTTCGCACTCGCTTTCGCTACGGCTCCGGCCGGGCCAACGGCCTTAACCTCGCCACACACCGTGACTCGCGGACTCATTATGCAAAAGGCAAACAGTCATCCCTTGCGGGACTCCTATAGCTTGTAGGCACACAGTTGCAGGTTCTATTTCACTCCCCTCCCGGGGTTCTTTTCACCTTTCCCTCACGGTACTTGTTCACTATCGGTCATCCATGAGTATTTAGCCTTGGAAGGTGGTCCTCCCGGATTCAAGCAGGGTTTCACGTGTCCCGCTCTACTTGGGGTTCCGCTAGACTCGATTCAGGTTTCGCGTACGGGCCTATCACCCTCTATGGGGGAGCTTTCCAGAACTCTTCCGCTACCCTCTTCGATATCACATTGCGGCCCCGCAACCCCGCGGTGCAAGCACCGCGGTTTAGGCTGTTCCCCTTTCGCTCGCCACTACTGAGGGAATCGCTTGCGCTTTCTTTTCCTCAGGGTACTGAGATGTTTCACTTCCCCTGGTGTCGCTTTTCCGGACTATGGATTCATCCGGAAATGGCCCGGCATAACCCGGGCCGGGTTACCCCATTCGGAGATCGCCGGATCAAAGCGTGCTTGCCGCTCCCCGGCGCTTATCGCAGCTTGCCGCGTCCTTCATCGCCTATGGATGCCAAGGCATTCACTGTGCGCCCTTTCTAACTTGACCAAAACGCTTGGACCCGCGTTGACGATACACGCCAAACGCGGGGCAATCTTCTTCGGTGAAGATTGTATGTCCCCATCCTATGCAATTGTCAAAGAGCGGCCCGATCAACAGACCCAATGGGTCTCTCGACGGGAAATCACTTTGTGAAACGAGATACCCGTTCGCTCTGCGGATGGCGCCGGCGCGCAATCTTGCCCATTTCAAGCCTGGGCGTGCCTGGATTCGAACCAGGGACCTCGTCCTTATCAGGGACGCGCTCTAACCAACTGAGCTACACGCCCTTTGACTTGTCCCGAATGGGACGCGCTCAGGGCAGGCTCACGCGATCGGAGCACCCGGCCCGGGTTCGTCCCGGCCAGTCCGCGCCAGCACTCCACGGCGGCGCGTGATCTCGTCCGGCTGATCCTCGAAAGACTGGAGGCAACCGGGTTCGAACCGGTGACCTTCTGCTTGCAAAGCAGACGCTCTACCAACTGAGCTATGCCCCCGCGACACCGGTCTCGGAGACGCGCTCGAGCGGCTGTCCGGCTCGACATCTCGCTTCACCCGAACACTTGCTATGCGCGTTCGATAAGGAACTGGCGCGGCTTGCGCAGGCATACGGCTGCGCCATGTTACCATGGCGCGCATCCTGAACTTGCAGGATGTTTATCCTCTCGTCGGAAAGGCGGGCTCGGCAGCCAACCGAGGTCGACCACTTTGGCCAGCCTTTCGTCCGATGCTCCTTAGAAAGGAGGTGATCCAGCCGCAGGTTCCCCTACGGCTACCTTGTTACGACTTCATCCCAATCACCAACCACACCTTAGGGACCTATCCCCCTTGCGGGTTGAATCGGCCACTTCGGGTGCAATCGGCTTTCGTGATGTGACGGGCGGTGTGTACAAGGCCCGGGAACGTATTCACGGCGCCGTAGCTGATGCGCCATTACTAGCGATTCCGGCTTCATGCAGTCGAGTTGCAGACTGCAATCTGAACTGTGATCGGTTTTGGGGATTGGCTCCACCTCGCGGTTTTGCATCCTTCTGTACCGATCATTGTAGCACGTGTGCAGCCCTGGACATAAGGACCATACTGACTTGACGTCATCCCCACCTTCCTCCTGCTTGTCACAGGCAGTCCCACTAGAGTGCTCCGCTTGCGCGGGTGGCAACTAGTGGCAGGGGTTGCGCTCGTTGCGGGACTTAACCCAACACCTCACGGCACGAGCTGACGACAGCCATGCAGCACCTGTGCGGCAGCCTCGAAGGCCTCCCACCTTTCGGCGGGCATCCAGCCGCATGTCAAGCCCAGGTAAGGTTCTTCGCGTTGCATCGAATTAAGCCACATGCTCCACCGCTTGTGCGGGCCCCCGTCAATTTCTTTGAGTTTTAATCTTGCGACCGTACTCCCCAGGCGGTGCACTTAACGCGTTAGCTCCGGCACGGAAGGGGATAAAGCCTCCCACACCAAGTGCACACCGTTTACGGCTAGGACTACCAGGGTATCTAATCCTGTTTGCTCCCCTAGCTTTCGTGCCTCAGCGTCAGAAACAGTCCAGAGAGCCGCCTTCGCCACCGGTGTTCTTCACGATATCAACGCATTTCACCGCTACACCGTGAATTCCGCTCTCCTCTCCTGCCCTCGAGCCGCACAGTTTCGAGTGCCGTTCCCCGGATGATCCGGGGGCTTTCACACCCGACACGCGCGGCCGCCTACGCACCCTTTACGCCCAGTAAATCCGAACAACGCTCGCCACCTCTGTATTACCGCGGCTGCTGGCACAGAGTTAGCCGTGGCTTCCTCTGGAGGTACTATCAGAGCCGACCGGTATTAGCGGCCCGCCCGTTGTTCCCTCCTCACAGCGGTTTACAACCCGAAGGCCTTCATCCCGCACGCGGCGTCGCATCGTCAGGCTTGCGCCCATTGCGAATGATTCTCGACTGCAGCCTCCCGTAGGAGTCTGGGCAGTGTCTCAGTCCCAGTGTGGCTGACCATCCTCTCAGACCAGCTACCCGTCATCGCCTTGGTGAGCCGTTACCTCACCAACTAGCTGATAGGACGTGGGCCCATCTCGAAGCGCCAGGCCTTGCGGTCCCCAGCTTTAGATAGCGCTGCATGCGCAGCGCGACCACATTCGGTATTACCTCAGGTTTCCCCGAGCTATTCCCAACTTCGAGGTAGGTTACCCGCGCGTTACTCACCCTTCCGCCACTGAACACCCGATGTGTTGCCACACCGGATGTCCCGTTCGACTTGCATGCCTCATCCACGCCGCCAGCGTTCGTTCTGAGCCAGAATCAAACTCTCCGTAAGGAAAGTGTGTCACCGACCGACCTTTCGGACGGCCGGCTGAGATCCGGCCGGACTGCCTCACGGCAATCCCGATCTACTCAAAAAACTGACGTATCACCTCGCACAAACCACGCCACTTCCTTCCCGAAGCGGCATAGCAAGTATTCGCATGTCAAAGAACAATCAAAACGAGCGCAAAACAGTAGCGATCCGACTTCGACTGTCAAGCGCCTTTCCAAAAAATTTTTGACGCCCCAAAGAGCAGATTTGAATTGATCCCTATCGCAAAGGGAAAACCTAGCAAATTCCTAACCATTGTCAACCCCTCCAGGCCAGATTTTTATTCGGACGCTTTATCCTATTCCGCCCGAGGAAATTGCACAAAGCCCCCTCGCTTTGACCCGAAAGATCGGCCCAAGGAGCAGAATCATCTGCATCACGCGGAATGCCCTCATCCCCGCCTGAAAAGGCGACGATGCCAATTCGGTTCACTTCCGAACTACCCGCGCGGAATTCTTCGATTGCGGCGAATCAGCCGACCAAATAGAGCTCGATATCCATGGAACGAATTCCGAACCACGCAATCGACCGTCGATTGAAGCATCTGAAATCCCCGAGATCATGGCTCGATTCGATCACTTTCGGCCACAAGGTTCTGTTACACGCTTTTGCAGTGTCTAATCGCGCCGTTGCTGTGTCGCGCCTCGTATAATGCAACGCTCTCCGCAAAGTAAAATTCCTTTCTCCGGCCTTCGAGATCTGGCATGAACAGCACCATGTCGTCTGAACCCGCTCTTGTGGTCGCACTCGATGTGCCGTCAACCGCCGATCTGCACCAGGTTCTTTCCCAAATGCCATCCGATGTGGAGTGGTTCAAAGTCGGCTTGGAGCTGTTCACTGCCGAAGGACCCTCCGCTCTCGAGCCGCTGAAAACTCGCCGGGCGCGGATCTTCCTCGACCTCAAACTGCACGACATTCCACGCACCGTCGCCAGGTCGGTTCGATCCGCCGCCCGGTACGGCGTGCAGATGCTTACGATTCATGCGTCAGGGGGACGCGCGATGGTGCGCGCCGCAGCCGAAGCCGCGCAGGAATTCGGAACCGCGCGTCCAAGGATCGTCGCTGTCACCGCCCTGACGAGCCTTTCTGACGTCGACCTCGTCGATCTCGGGATCAAACGGTCCATGCAGCAACAGGTGTTAGCCCTCGGGCGCCTCGCTCTTGAGTCCGGCGCCGACGGGCTGGTGTGTTCGCCGCTGGAGGTCGAATGGCTCCGGCGCGAATTCGGTCCCGAACCGCTCCTCGTCACTCCGGGCATCCGAGCCGCAGGCGAGACGCGCGGCGATCAACAACGCACGTTGTCGGCCGCCGAGGCCACGCGGGCGGGGTCAACTCACGTGGTCGTGGGGCGGCCAATCTTGGAGGCGTCCGACCCTCACGCAGCCGCACTCCGAATTCTCGAAGAGATCCGCGGCGCTCGGAGGCTGCTCGACGACTAGTCTGACGATCCGAAATCCTCGGCAGAACTCAACCCTCCCAAGAACCGCCGAGGGGTCAATCGATCCGGCTCGCAGAACGCTGAAGGGTCCTCACGAGTTGCGCGGTTTGCGATCGATACGTTCGCACCTCGATCAGCGCGGCCTCTCCGCGACGAAGGGCTTCCGACCATGCCCTCCGGAACGCCTCTGGAGAATCCGGGCAAATGTAATGAATGCCGAACAATGCCGCAGCATGGCGAAAGGTCAGACCGTGAGGTGCGGCGAAGACACGCTCGAAATGCCGCGATGTCTCTGCGATCGGTAACAGCGAAAAAATGCCGCCGCCATCATTGTTGACTATCACGAGGACTACGGGTTGGCCCGCTCTGCGGATTAGCCCTAACGAATTCAGGTCGTGCAACAGCGTCAGGTCCCCCAAAAGCGCCGTCAGTGGCCGGCGCGCGCCTAGAGCTACACCGGCCGCCGTCGCAATCTGACCGTCGATGCCGCTCAATCCGCGGTTTGCAAACACGCGTACAAACGCGCCGCTCGCTGACGAAAACGTGGCCGCCATTCGAACCGGCAGGCTGTTGCCGACAAACCACGCGTGATCGGCGGGGATCATCCTCGAAAGGAACCATGCAAGCCCCGGCTCCGTGAGTGTGCGGCCGCGCTGAAAACGCGTCTCGAGCATGCGCTCCACACGCAACGATGCGGAAGCCCACTTCTGCCCTCGAACCGATTCGGTCGCCTTGGGCACTACTTCGCTTAGCGCCCGCGCGATCACCGTCGGATCGCCCACAACGCGAATGGCCGTGCCGTGCGAGGGATCCGTCCTGCGCTCCGCAGCGTCCACCCAAACGCGCAAAGGCCGACCGCGCACAGCGGAACAATCGAGAAAACGCCGAGTAATCAGTGCGGAACCAAACTGCAACAACGCACACGACGACGCATCGTGTCGATAGGCTTCACTGCATAAAAGCAAATCGGCATGCGCCACGATGGGCGGCGCCGAAGCACCGAGCCGCAAACCGGACTGCAAATCTGGTAAAAGCGGCCACTGCAGCCGTTCGGCCAGCTTCGCCACCTCGTGGGCGGCCTCCGGCGCAAGAGCGCCCGCCACAATGATGCCCTGCCGCTGACCGGAAATCGCTTTTATGATGGGGTCAACATCCCATCCCCCGTCCGCTCGGTTGTTCCGCGCTATGGCAGCGGTCCAGGGCCTGCCGGATGTCGGCCAATCAGCCAGTGCCCGTACAAGTTGTTTTCGATTGTAGCGTTGCGCAATGGGCGCCAGAGGTTCGCGGAACAGGCAGTTTACATGGACCGGTCCGCAGGGCGGCGTAGTGGCAGCCCGGACCGCTTCATCCACAGCCGACAGCACAAAACCCGGATCCATGCAGTCGTCTGGTGGCGGCAACTCGATAAAGGTTTTGACGAACGAGCCAAACAATTTCACCTGATCGGTCGCCTGATTGGCGCCACAATCCCGCAATTCGGGCGGCCGATCCGCCGTCAATGCCAGAAGCGGAATTCCGGCATGATGCGCCTCGGCGATCGCGGGCAGAAGATTCGTCGCCGCGGTTCCCGAGGTTGTAACGATCGCGGCGGGCCTGCCCGAGCCCCGCGCCACGCCTAACATGAAGTACGCGAGCCCGCGTTCATCCGGGTGAATGATGGCGTCCACAGCGGGATGTCCGGCGAAGCTTTCCGCCAAAGGCGCCGATCTCGAGCCAGGCGCAATACCGACGTTTCGAACCCCCAGTCGCACCAGCTCCTCGACCATCAACTCCGCAGAAAAATAGTTCGCATTTGGCGCATGCATAAAAGACTTATAGGCCGAGAAGCCCCGCTCCTCAATCGCGATCACCTTTCACAGAGACATCTGGAAAGACTTTATTCCAAATCTACTCGCAGCCTTTTTAGCATTCTACCATCTCCTATCCCTTTGAGCCTGCCTCCTGAACGTTCTACTGCAATACATTAGCGAATAATATAACACGACACTTTGTTAGAATATCGTCGTAGTGAAATATTTCATATTCGCACCTTTTGCTTAATTGTCGCCGCTCAACTAGATTTAAGATGGGATCCTTTTTCGATCATGCGAGGCGGTCCGTATCGCGGATTTGTATACTCCGATATTCATCTTGAACATCGAGGTAGATGGATTACTTTTCGGCTTCGTAATCATTGTGCAGATTAACTCTCGACTCGCCGAAATAATTTGGCGCTGATTGAAGTTTTTGAAGCCGATCCGCGATTCTGCAATGAATATTGATTATCACTCCGTAGAGCAACCCTCAAGGATGGTTACACCAGAAAACATTATACGCATAACCGACACCGCAGGATGCGGTGTGATCGACTGTTTTCCCTCTTCATGCACCGAGGCTTGACGTATAAGTTACTTAGATCTGATAGATATACTTCCTGTCTCCAACAGTTATTAGCAGGCTTCGCCAGCCGAGTCGTAATCGAACCACGTTCCCAATGATCAGCGTCTCTTGATTCGCGCCAGGCAGAAGCGATCTGCCGGCCGCCGAACTATCCATTCAAGAGTCTTTTCGGGTTTGGCGCGCGTCTGATATGAATGTTCGTATGCGTCGTCTGCTCAACTTGCCATTGCATCAGCAAATCGCACTGGCTCTGGCCGCGGCGATTCTCGCTGGCTTGGTCACCGGCGGATTGACGGGAAAGCCTCTGCCGTGGGCCCTGCACATCTACCGCGTAGTGGGGACTTTATTTCTCAATGCATTGAAGATGATCACGATCCCGCTCGTCGTCACCGCCGTCATCCACGCCATCGCCCAGATTGGCGGCGCGCGCGAGTTCGGTCGCCTGGGGGCCAAAACGTTCGCATTCTATCTGACCACAACGACCATCGCGGTGCTCACTGGGCTACTGTTCGTCCAAGCGATTCGGCCTGGTATCGTCAACGCCCGGCCGGCGCGCGAATTAATCGGCCTGACGGCGGATTCTGAAGCAATCAAACAGCGGGTCGCCGGCCGATCGCTGCAGGATTTTACCGACGTCGTACTGCGCATGGTGCCAGAAAATGTCGTGCAGGCGGCCGCACAGGGCGATCTCTTGGGGTTGATCGTATTTTCCTTGCTGACCGGCTTCTTCCTCGCCCGAATGCCGGGATCTGCGGGAGCCTCCCTGCGCATCGGAGTTCAGGCCGTGTTCGAGCTGATGATGCGCATGACCGAATGGATCCTGCGGTTCGCGCCGCTGGGCGTTTTCGCACTGGTCGCGCGCGTGGTCGCGACCACCGGCCTGGAGGCGTGGAGGCCACTTGCGGCTTTCTTTGCCTCGGTGGTCCTGGCGCTTGGCACGCATCTTTTCGTGACGATGCCGCTATTGATTTTCGCGTTCGCTCGGGTCAATCCCATTCGCCATTTTCGCGCCGTGGCGCCGGCCATGCTGACGGCGTTTTCCACAAGTTCTTCGAACGCAACCCTGCCCGTCACGCTCGAATGCCTCGAAAAGCGGGCAGGCGTGTCTAATCGAATTGCGGGATTCGTCGCGCCACTGGGGGCCACGGTCAACATGGACGGCACGGCGCTGTACGAATGCGTCGCCGCCCTCTTCATCGCGCAGGCCTACGGACTTGAATTGAGCTGGGCTGCGCAAGCTACTGTCGTCGCGCTCGCGATCCTCACTTCCATCGGGGTGGCCGGTATCCCGGCAGCCAGCCTCGTGGCCATCGTCGTGATCCTGGAAACCATCGGCCTGCCGCCGGAGGGCATCGGACTCCTGCTCGCCACCGATCGAATCCTTGACATGTGCCGTACCGCGGTGAACGTCTTCGGCGACACCGCGGCGGCGGTAGTTATCGCAAGATCGGAAGGGGAGGCAACCGGTCTCGAAGGCGGATCTGCCTCGCCTATTCGCCGATGATTTTCACCAGGACGCGCTTGTTGCGCCGACCGTCGAATTCCCCATAGAAGATGCATTCCCACGGCCCAAAATCCAGCCGCCCGTTGGTGATCGCCACTACCACCTCCCGCCCCATGATCGTTCGCTTGAGGTGCGCATCCGCATTGTCCTCGCCGGTATCGTTGTGCGCGTACTGGCTGTGCGGCTTTTCCGGCGCGAGTTTCTCGAGCCAGCGTTCGAAATCGCTGTGTAGGCCCGACTCATTGTCATTGATGAAGACGCTCGCCGTAATGTGCATCGCGTTCACGAGGCACAGCCCTTCCTTCACCCCGCTTTCGCGCACACACTGCTCGACCTGGGGCGTGATGTTCACAAACCCCCGGCGCGTCGGCAGATTGAACCACAACTCCTTGCGGTAACTTTTCATCTTATCCCGACTCCCAAGTCCGGCCGCTTGAGTTTTGTTACAGCGGAACCCGTTGAGCATTTCCGATTGTCCCGTTTTCGGCAAGCCGGAGTAGGCAGCGCAACCCCCTGGGACGAGCAGCCGCCGTATCGGAGCGAGCCCTTCTTTTCGAACCTCAGAGCCGGTTCGCAAAATTTCCATGCCATGGAAAAAAATTTTGGGCGTTTTCCATTCCATGGAAATTTCCATAGCATGGAAAAACGGGCGGCATAGCGGTTTGACGGGAAACGATCGAATCGCAGCCGAGACGCCGGCGTCGGTTCGAGGAAGCTGGCCGCCAAATGCCCCGAGAAATTTGCCAGGCCGTGCTTGCGCGTAAACATGCCTTCTGAATACTGCCTCGCATGGAGCGCCGCTGGATGCTGATTCGTTGGGCAGCTATTTTTTGCCTGCTCTGCCTGCTCCATCTCTTTAGGGACAATGTCGAGGGCAACGAGCTCCACAAATTCATCGAGGCTGTTGCAACCCGAAATCCGAATTGGCTGCCCGGCGCATATGCGGAAAAACCGGATTCAAGCCTTCGCCATTTGATTTTCTACGCTTCGTTCGTTCCGCTGTTGGAGCGCGACCATTTTCTGGCGGCGTCGATTGTCGGTCGCGTCGCAGCCTATGCCCTCTTGGCGGGCGGCTTGGCGTATGTCACGCGCCGGATGGGTCTGGCGACCGGATGGGCACTTGGTGTGGTGTACGCCATGTATGTCATCCGATCGATGGCTGCGGGCGAATGGATCATCGGCGGCGTGGAGCCCAAGGTCTTCGCCTACGGGATCGTGTTTTTTGTGATGGGGCTGTTGACCCTGGAACATTTGCCGTGGCTACGCATCGCGATGCTGCTCGCTGCGGCGACCCTCGTGCATGTGTTGGTCGGCCTCTATGCGACCTTCTCCTCTCTGGCTGTCTGGTTGGCGATGGTCTGGCAGCGTACCGGAACCGCGCGGCGTATTCCATGGAATGTCATTCTGGTGGGCGGTTTCGTCGGCCTCGCTTTCGTGGGGCCGGCATTTGAGCATTTTTCGTCCGATTGGGACCGCGAGGATGCGCGGATCTATGTGACCCTTCGGTCGCCGCACCACCTAGACCCCTCCCATTGGCCGCTGGCCGCTTGGTTGCGCCTCGCCGGGTTTTCGGCGCTTTTTGCGCTCGCCTGGCTCATCGCGGCTCGCCGCTCACCGACGGCTGCGTCCGCGCACCGCCTCGGGGTTTTCTGCGCGGCGAGTTTCATTCCCCTCGTGATCGGGCTTCTCGCGTCGCCCTTTCCGATCCGATGGTACGTCTTGCCCTATTATCCGTTTCGATTCGCCGATGTGATGATTCCATTCGGCGTACTTATGCTCGGCGCGCTTGCCCTGCAGCATTCGATTTCGCCGCGATGGTCCAAGGCGGCCCAGGTTGGAATTGTCGCCGCGCTCTCCATCCTCGTCGTTCCTTTTTGCCGGGACGCGCTCGCGCTGCGTCGTTTTCCCGTCGACCCGTACAGCGGGGTTACGGAAGATTGGTATGCCTGCATGAAATGGATTCGTTCCAACACCCCTCCGGATGCCCTCTTCGTGGTGCCGCCGATCGCGAGCGAATCCTTCCCCTGGCTGGCGCGCCGGCGCGCGCTGGCAGTGTTCAAGCACACCAGCCTCAGCGGGGGATTGAAAGAGTGGGAGAGGCGCATGTCCGACCTGGCGGGTTGGCAGGGCCCCTGGCCGGCCCGCGGCTGGGACGCGGCCCGACTCATCGCCGAGCGGTACGACCGCCGAACCACGCCGGAGGCGGAGGCGCTGATGGCAAAATACGGCGCCGGCTATTGGATCGCCCGCGCGGGAAAACAGACACTCGATCTTCCCGCAGTCTTTTCCAACCGTGAATTCGTGGTCTATGCAAGGAGACCTGAGAAATGAGCAACGAACCTCCCCGACTTCTGGTTCTCTACATTCCCTCGCTAGACCGGCGCCGGATGGATCCGGATGTAACGCCCTACCTCAGCAGCCTCTTCTCGCGGCGAAGGGTGATCGAACTGGAAACCGTCCCCACTGTTGAAATGCTGCCCACGATCCTGACGGGACAGTGGCCGCATGAGCATAAATTTTGGCAGGTCAAGCTGCGACCCCGTCGACCGCGCACTTGGCTGCAACGCGCCGTGGACGCCCTGCCGCCGCGGGCCGTCACTGCGGCCCAATGCGTGGTTCACCGATTCCGCCCCTCATTCGATTTGCCAACCATCGAGCCGCGGCGGAGGCGAGAGTTTATCACGTACCGCGTAAAGCAGGTGCGCCTCGCCGGCAGCGATGTCTCGACCTTTGATTTCTTGGGGGCGCCGACTGTTTTCTCTGCTCTCGGCGGAAAAGGCCGCTATCAGATTCTTAGAACCATGAAGCTCGGCGACCAAGTCCTTGAGGCGGTTTCTAAGGATTCATACTCGCTTGAAATTCTGGATTTATATGCGCTCGACATCCTCTGCCACTGGAATCTGGACCGTCCGGAGGTCGTTCGCGAAGGCTACAGGAGGACCGACGAGTTGGTCCGGCGCGCCCACGAACTGGCGCAGCAACAGAAGATGCGCACGATCCTTCTCGTGGACCACGGACAGGAGCTCGTGCGAGAGTACATCGACGTGCCGGCCTTGCTGGCGGAATCCGGTGTTCCCGAGGAGGAGTACTGCTATTACCTCGAGGTGGTTAGTGCGCGCTTCTGGTTTTTCACCCCCCGCGCCCGGGAGGCCATTTGCCGTGTGCTCTCGACCGCGAAGGGCGCCGATTTGCTGACGAACGACGACATGGCGCGCTACCATGTGGCCTTTCGCGATGAGGACGGATGGGGGGATGTGTATCTGATTGCGAAACCGGGCTTCGCGTTCTTCCCCCACGATTTTTATCATCCGCTCGTGAATGCCTATATGGCCCGGAAAGCGCCGGAACATGCCGCCCGGCGGTACAATCCGCGACATCGCGGAACGCACGGCCATCTGCCGACGTCTCCCTCGGAAATCGGCCTGCTGGTTTCGTTGGACGATGATCTCGAGGCCGTGGCGGACAAGGGCATGATCATTGATGCCGCGCCGACGATGCTCTCCTTGCTGGGACAACCCATCCCGCCCACAATGCGCGGCCGTCCCCTTTTCCGCGCCTCATGACCTTCCTCCCACGCGCGAAGGCGGCTCGATCCCTCCTCCGATGGCTCCTGGCAGCCGGACTGCTGGCGGCGCTTTTTGTCGCCGTACCGGCGCGCGAGGTGGCTTCGGTCCTCGCTGAAGCATCGCCCGCAAAGCTGTCTGTGGCCGCGGCTCTCTTCTTGGCCGGACATGCGGCGCACACCGGGAGACTCTGGCTACTCATTCGAGCCGTACGGTTGCGCTGGACCTGGCGCGAGGTGGCGCACTTTCATTTCACGTCGATGGCATACGCGCTGGCGTTGCCGGGCGGATCGGTTGCGGGAACCGCAGTGCGTATTTATCGGCTCAGCGATGGCGGGCGTGAACTCGGCGCGTCCAGCGCGGCGCTCATCGTGGATCGCCTGGCAGCAACGCTGACCCTCGGCCTATCCGGTCTGCTATGCGCCGGACTCGGCTCGTTTCACGCAGACCCACCCGTGCTGACAGTGATGCTCGCGGTTTTTGCAGGCGGATCGATCCTGATGGCGCTCGCCGTTGCCGGCGCCGCCCGCGTACCGTTCGCGGCGGCCTGGCTGGCAAAGAGAGGCCTTTCGCAAGGCGCGCCCATTCGGCCTGCGTTGACTGCCTGCGCGATCTCGCTCGGGGTCCATGTCATCGGCATTGCCGCGTTCACGGCCGCCGCAGGCTCGCTGGGCCTGATGCCAGGTGTTTTACCCCTTGGGTACGCGCGCGCGGCGATGATCATCGCCGCTATGTTGCCGATCAGTGTCGCCGGTCTCGGCGTGCGAGAAAGCGCCGCGCTCTTGGTGCTGGGCGGCATGGGCGTTCCGCCGGACCGGGCGGTGGGCCTCTCGTTTATGGTTTTCATCCTCGGCTGGCTGCTCCCTGCGCTGCTCGGCGGCTTTTTGGAAATCGCCGCGCTTCTCCGTCGTACGCGCCAAGCTGAGACGCGCCAGGACCTAAACCAAGCACCCTAACTAAGGATCCGCATGCAAAGTATGCCGGTCCTTTTCTCGATGCCTAACCGGGGCGCACACTTCCTACCGGCTCCATCCAGCTCGCCAACCGGCTCAGTGAGAAGCGGCTGATACCTAAAATCGGACACCTCCCCAACCGCCGTTTTTAATAGGTACCGCGGCGAATATTCTTCGTTGAGTCGGAGAGACATTCGACAGAGACCGTCATCGATGGTAAATGAATTCGTTACTTCGCACGTCCTTGAACAAAAGTAATTCGCAGGGCCGGAGAGATGTCGCTCGAATTAGAAAGCTTCGAGACGGCGGTAACCGCCCTCAAGCAAGTCTTTGCGAAAAGCGAGGACAAGTCGTTCATGGCGTCACTCGACTCCGTCGCTCAGCACGCGATTCGATCGGGCGCAATTCAGCACTTTGAAGTCACTTACGAATTATGCTGGAAATTGATGAAGCGATGGCTCGAAAGCAATGTAAGCCCGGGAATGGCCGAGGGCGTGACGCGCCGCGAACTCTTTCGACTAGCCGCGGAGCAACGACTCATTTCCGATGTGGAGCGATGGATGCACTACCACGCCGCCCGAAATGAAACCTCGCATACCTACAACGAACCGACGGCCGAAAAGGTCTATTCGGTCATCCGCGATTTTGTGGAGGACGCCGATGCACTTCTGGCGACGTTGAAGGCCCGCAATAATCGAGATTCGTCCACACGAGCTCGAGACGATCCGGCGCATTTTGCGCCAGCATGTGCCGGAATGTAAGGTGCTCGCTTTCGGCTCACGCGTCGAGGGGAACGCAAAGGCTTATTCTGACCTGGACCTTGCCATCGTCGGAGAACGCGTACTGCCCTTCAAAACGGTATGGCGCCTGAGAGAAGCCTTTGAAGAGTCTGACCTGCCCTTCCGCGTGGACGTCGTCGATTGGCACGCTGTCTCTGAAAAATTCCGCGACGTAATCAAAAAACGATCCGTCCCGATTCAAGAGGCCCACAAAGACATTTGACGCGCCGCCGACCAGCCGCAGAAAGGGTCCGAAGAAGTAGAACAAAACCGCGTGACCTTCTGCGCTTCGCGCCTCATCCGCTCACAACTTCGGCCCGATGTGATATTCTCCGCACGATTAGAGAATCCATCGTCTAACGGATGATCCCAACCAAGGGGAATCTGGTCCTACCGACCGGCGAATCGCTGGGTGTCGAGATCACAGGGTGGGTGCTTCGCAGTTTGCCGGTGAGGATCTCGACGGTATTCCGCGGATCGACACCCTATCAGATGCGCGAAAACTTTTTCGACCCGTTACCTCGCTACGTCAAAGGGTCAAATCAACCGGCTGGTCTTAGAAGCAGGTTTGATAGAGAGCCAAACGGAATAAACATGCTGACTCAGCTAGACGCTTTTCTTGTCGTCGAGTTGCTGATGGGTTTGAGGGCTTTCGGCACCGATGATGATGTTCGCACGCTGTTTTTGGGGGACCTCGCCAACGGGCCGTCCAAGATTCTTGCAGTGGACGACGGCCTGTTGTGTACTCTCGCCAACGGCCGGTGAATTCCGGCCTTTCCAAACATGAACGACAAACCGATCCAACCGGGGGATGTATTGGAAGCTCCCTTCTGGCCGGAACCGGTTCGTGTGGTTAGAGCCACATCTCTTGGCCGGCGTTTCAATGTCGAATGCGTCGGCACACAGTCCCAAAAGTATTATTCGCGAATTTTGAGCGACAGCGATGTCGCCGTGCTGCGTCACCTTGATATCCGCGGTCGAGATTTTCGAGGCCGGGCCGAGGCGTTCTTTCTTGGGATCGAGGCCCATCGGGTTCGATTCGCCCAGCAATTCGACCCGATCTTCGCGGTGAACACCTCGCAGGTAGACCCGCTTCCGCATCAGATTGAGGCGGTCTATCACTACATCCTGCAGAGTCCTCGGATCCGATTTCTGCTCGCCGACGATCCCGGCGCTGGGAAAACCATCATGACCGGCCTCTTGCTGAAGGAACTCAAATACCGCGGGCTCGTCCGGCGCGTCCTCATCGTCGTGCCCGGCCATCTCAAAGATCAATGGCTTCGCGAAATGAAGGAGCGGTTCGGCGAGACTTTTACCGTCGTGGACCGCAGCGTGATGGACGCGTCATGGGGCCGCAACATCTGGCAGGAACAGCCGCAGGCCATCACGTCGATGGATTTTGGCAAACAGGACGACGTGATGGCCACATTGGCCGAGGTTCGATGGGACATCGTCGTAGTCGACGAAGCGCACAAAATGGCGGCGTACCGTTACGGCGACAAAACTGATAAGACCGGGCGTTACCGCCTGGGCGAATTGCTGTCGCGCACCAGCCAATTCCTGTTGTTCCTGACGGCGACGCCGCACCGAGGCGATCCGGAAAACTTCCGCCTGTTCCTTGACCTTCTCGTACCTGCGATGTTCGCCAATACAACTCTGCTGCGCGAATCGATTCAAAACCGCGACAACCCTCTCTTCCTGCGTCGACTCAAGGAGGACCTGCGCGATTTCGAGGGCCGACCTCTCTTCCCGCCGCGCCGCGTCTTTACCAAAGCCTACCGGCTGAATGATGACGAGAGGCGCCTTTACAACGCCGTCACTCAGTACGTCCAGCGGTCTTATAACAAGGCCCTTCAAAGCGAAAAACGCAACGTCGCTTTTGCCCTGCTCATCCTGCAGCGGCGCCTGGCCTCCAGCGTGCGCGCCGTCCGCCGTTCGCTCGAACGCCGCAACGTTCGTCTCGAACAACTCCTCTCTCTGGGCCAGTGGCTCGCCGAAGGCAGCCGGCTCGACGAAGATGAATTGGAAGATGCCTCAGAGACCGAACGTCTCCGTCGAGAGGAAGAACTGGTCGAGCGGCTCACCGCTGCCGAGACCCGCGAGGAACTGCAGGCTGAGATCCAGACCCTTGGCGAGCTCATCCGCCTGGCCAAAGATGCCGAGCGCCATGAGGTCGAGACCAAGCTGAACGAACTGCGCCGCGTCATCAGTGAGAAAAAAATCCAGGAGACCCGCGAGAAACTGCTTATCTTCACCGAATCGCGCGAAACCCTCGAGTACCTGGTCGAGAAGCTCAAAAACTGGGGCTACACCGTCGCCCAATTGCACGGCGGCATGAGCCTCGAACTGCGCATCCGCGCCGAGCACGACTTCCGCGAAAAAGCTCAGGTCATGGTGTCCACCGAGGCCGGCGGCGAGGGCATCAACCTCCAGTTCTGCTCGCTCATGGTCAATTATGACCTGCCGTGGAATCCAAACCGGCTTGAACAGCGCATGGGCCGCATTCACCGCTATGGCCAGCAGAGAGAGGTGAACATCTACAACTTGGTGGCCGCCGACACCCTCGAGGGCAAGGTCATGCAGGCGCTCTTCCAAAAGCTCGAGCGCATCCGCGATGCCCTGGGCAGTGACCGGGTCTTCGATGTCATCGGCGAGGTCATCCCGGGCCGCACCCTGAAAGACCTCATCGTGGACGCCATCGCTCAGCGTCGGACTCTCGACGAAATCATCGCCGAAATCGAGACCGTGCCGGACGAGGAAGCGGTGCGAAAAGCTCGCGAGGCCGTGCTTGAAGCCTTGGCCACGCGGCATATAGACATCAGCCGCCTCCTGGGCGAAGACCGGCGGGCCCGCGAACACCGACTCGTTCCCGAGTACATTGAGCAGTTCTTCCTCCGGGGCTGCCGGTTTCTGAGCCTGCATGTCGAGCAGCGACGCGATGGCCTCTGGCGCGTGCCAATCGTGCCCTGGGATTTGCGCAATGTGTCCCTGACCTTCAAGCACCAGTTCGGTGAGGTCTTCAGCGAATACCACAAGCTGGCGTTCGACAAGCAGATCGCCCGCCGCCAGGAAGCCGTCTTCGTCGCGCCCGGCCACCCTCTGCTGGAGTCGATCATCGAGCAATTGCTCCAGGAATGCGTCGACGACCTGCGCCGCGGCGCCCAGTTCGCCGATCCCGACGGGCGACTCGACGGCTGGATTTGGTTTCTAATTGGCGAACTCCGCGACGGCGCCGATCTCATTGCGGGACAGCGGTTGTACGCCCTCTATCAGCCGCGGGACGGCGACGAACTACGCCTGCTTAACAGCAGCGTGTTGTGGGATCTAGTGCCCCATCCAGCGGATTTGCCCGACCTGTCGGATCCGTCGGATCAGCCGGTGCTCGGCTTTGCCATCGAGCATGTACTGGAAAGCTATCGCGCCGAGCTGCTGGCACAGCGCCAGCGCGACGCTGCCATAAAGCAGAAATACGGCGTGCGCTCGCTGGAGCAAATGCTCCTAGAGTCGCAGGCCAAGCTGATTGACTACGAGACCCGTCGTGCCAAGGGCGAACCCATCCCGGACGTGGAACTGCGCAACGAGGAACGACGCCGCGAGGAATTGCAGGCACGCAAACAGGCGCTCGAAGAGGAAATCCAACGCGAGATTAGTTTGCTGCCTTCCGCGCCGCAGATTCTGGGTGTGGCGCGGGTGATACCGAAACCCGCCGGTGACCCGGCCATGCGCTCGGATGCCGAGATCGAGGCCATCGGGATGCATGTGGCTCTGGTGCACGAGCGCGCCCAGGGCCGGACGCCCACCGATGTGTCGCGCGAAAACCTCGGCTACGACATCCGGTCGGAGGCGCCGGACGGCGCGGTGCGGTACATCGAGGTCAAAGCCCGTGCCGCTACCGGCCCGATCGTGCTCACGCCCAACGAATGGCTCATGGCTCAGCGGCTGGGGCCCGACTACTGGCTTTACGTGGTGGAAAACGCCGCTAGCGAACCAAAGCTGTTTACTCTGCAAAACCCCGCGGGCAAACTTCGCCCCGAAGAAGTGGTTGAGATCGTGCGGTTTGTGGTCAAAGACTGGAGGCAATATGCAGAGTAGATCCGACCGATCAGACCGGTCCGACCGATCACCGCGCCGCCTCCGCCCCAGTGGCGGTTACCGGCAGGCCGCCAGTTTTCAGACCGCCACACTCATCTACGATGCCACCTACTGGTTTTGCGAGAAGTACCTCGACCCGCGCTCGCGCACGGTGGACCAAATGGTGCAGGCGGCGCGTAGCGGCCGGCAGAACATTGCCGAGGCCAGCCGCGCCGCCGCCACTTCCTCCCAGACCGAGTTGCGCCTGCTCAACACCGCCCGGGCCAGCCTGGAGGAACTGCTGCTGGACTACGAAGATTACCTGCGCCACCGCCACCTGCCGCAATGGGCACCCGACAGCGCGGAAGCGCGCGCGGTGCGCGCGGTGGCGGCGCGCATGCGCCGCCAACGTGATCAGACTGAGCAGACTGATCCGGCCGATCCGCCCGATGAGCAATACCGCAAGCTGTGGGCGCATTACGCCCCCTGGCTGGAGCACGCCGACCCGGCGGTGCGGGCCAACGCGCTGATTTGCCTGATCCACCAGGCCAACTACTTGCTCGACCAGCAGATCAGCGCCCTGGAGAAGGCCTTTGTGGAGGGCGGCGGCTACAGCGAGCAACTTGCCGCCGCACGGCTGGCCCACCGGGCCAGAAAAGATCCGCCTGATCCGACCGATCCGACCGATCGGATACCCACTTGCGCGCGGTGCGGCAAACCCATGGCCCTGCGCACGGCGCGCACCGGCAAAAACGCCGGGCAACAGTTCTGGGGCTGCACCGGCTACCCGGAGTGCAAGGGCGCACTGCCACTGGACGGAGCACCATGAAAAAACTCCTCGAAAGCGACTTCCCGATCCGCGTCGTCTCGGCCGAGAGCGTGCGGGAGAAGAACATCCGCCACGGTCACATCAGCACGCTGCACATCTGGTGGGCGCGCCGGCCGCTGGCGGCATCGCGCACGACCGCGCTGGCTGCGCTGCTGCCGGATGACCCACGCCACCGGAACGAGTGGCTGGAGCTGGTGCGGCAAATTGCGCCGTGGGAGGTGGTAAGCGGATCCGACGGATCAGGCGGATCAGACCGATCGCCTGTGGCCAAAGCGCGGCGGTTGATCCGCCAGGCCTACGGCGGACGCGCGCCGCGCGTGCTTGACCCGTTTGCCGGGGGCGGGGCGATCCCGCTG